>JAESUF010000241.1 GCA_016763215.1 Flavobacteriaceae bacterium | reverse complement strand
TCCACTAATTAAAAAAACTTTTGGTGTTTTGAAGAATATCGAAACAACAGTAAGTAAGCTTATAAAAAGTATTGAAATAAATAGAGATCCTTTTCCATACAATGAGAAATCATAATCTGTATACAATAAAAAGAGTGCTTTAAATTGGTCTATTTGATCAAACCAAAAACAGTAGGAAAAATAGCAAAAGACAGGAACAATAAATCCAACTATTGGGATGAATACGGTTCTTAAATTTACTGCTTGAAACAAAAGTGTTGCTAGATAATTAGCCCTCCAAAGAGCACCATAAACGGCTCTAAAACAAAAAGAATACCCAGCCAGAATCCACTATCAAACATTTTTTTAAAAACACCTTTCGTGCTTCTAAAGCTATACACCTTTCGCAAAAAAATCAACAACAATACATTTAGAAAGATTTCATGTTTGTCTAACATTGTTTTTGGGAAAAATCCAAACAACAAGACAAAAAACAAAAACCCGTATGAGTTGTATAATGTTAGCTTGTTTTTCGCCAAAATGAAATTGAAAAAAAAGAATAAAAGAACCGACAGTCCAACAATATAAAGGGTGTCGAGTAGCAAATTAGAATTAATTGATTCAACCGAATTAGCGGAAAAAAAAACAGTCATATAAAACCCTAAAAAAAGAAGAAAGATGAGTAGAAAATTTACTGGATTAGATTTCCCAAAAAAATTGGCTAGCATTGTTAGATTTTATATTTTTGCAACGTAAATATACTCAAGATATGATAGCATTCAATATTTTCAAATGGATTGGTGAATTATTCACAGATATTTTATTTATCCCTTTTAACTACTTTCGTTTGGGTGGATTAAACTGGTGGTCTGCAAATGCTATCAATTGGATTTTCCTAGGAATACTTATATTCCTTTTAAGGTACTGGATGAAAGAGTCTCGTCGATTTGTTAAGGAAGGAACCGAAGATAGAGCCTAAACAAAAACGTTTTGGGGAGTAAAAACAAATTAAAACGTTTCAAAGAGAATGAAACGTTCGCTAATGTCATTCAACCAACAAGAGAAGAAGTTATTACTAATTTCACTCACAAGGGGAAGTGGCATTCTTTTTTTAAGAACGAAAATCCGATTGTTTTAGAATTAGGATGTGGTAAAGGTGAATATACCATTGCTTTAGCGGAAAAAGATCCAACAAGAAATTTTATTGGTATAGACATTAAAGGAGCACGATTTTGGCGTGGTGCTAAAACAGCTTTGGAGGAGGGTTTAAACAATGTTGCTTTCATCAGAACTCAAATTGAGTTGGTTGAATATCTTTTTGCTGAAGGTGAAGTTGATGAAATCTGGATTACTTTTCCAGACCCTCAAATTAAGTACAAGCGTACAAAGCACAGAATGACCAACCATGAGTTCTTAAAAAAATACCATCATATTTTAAAAAAAGAGGGTATTGTCAATTTAAAAACCGACAGCGAGTTTATGCATGGTTACACCTTAGGATTACTGCATGGAGAAGGTCATGAAATACTTCATGCCAATCATCATGTGTATAAAAATCTATCTTCTCCAAAAGAAGTAACAGAAACTCAAACTTTTTACGAAAAGCAGTATCTAGAAAAAGAGAAGCCGATTACCTACATCAAGTTTAGGCTTAATTATTAAACATCATTGCGAAAGTTAACAAGTTAACGCAATCAGTTTAATGAAATTACTTCGCTTTGATCGTAATGACAAGTTTTTTATCTTCACGCTATGAAAGAAAACGATAATTTTTTCGAAAGAGTTTATGATGTCGCTCGACAAATTCCTTTTGGAAGAGTTACCAGTTACGGGGCTATTGCAAAATACTTAGGCACAGCTCGTTCAGCAAGAATGGTTGGTTGGGCAATGAATAGCTCTGGTAAGCATGAAGATGTCCATGCACATCGTGTTGTAAATAAAAAAGGACTTCTCACAGGAAAGCATCATTTTGACGGAACCAACTTAATGCAGCAGTTGCTAGAAAGTGAAGGCATTGTTGTTATAGAAAATCAAATTCAAGATCTAGAAAAGGTTTTTGGGATCCTATGACTGAGCTTCCATAAACTCCATTTATATCTCCATAAATATTTGGAATCTACTGGCTTTCCTATCTAAAGCTTTCGCTGTATCTTTGCAGGATAGAATGGGTTAATAAAAACTCATTTTAGTCCTCTCTTTTTTACCAAAGTTTTATCGAGAGAGAATATTAAAAACATTAATAATTGGTCTTGCTTCTCGACTCCGCTCGAAGTGACAGCTCGACCTGATATTTTACAAAGACATGTCTTTTAAGAAACAAGATATATACAAAGCACTAGAAACCATTACTGCTCCTGGCGAAGGAAAGAGTCTAGTTGAAAACAACAATGTAACCAATGTAGTTGCATTTGGAGATGAAGTGATTGTTGATGTAATTATTGGCAACCCTACATTACAAGCAAAAAAGAAAGTAGAAGTAGAAATTATGAAGGCCATTCATACACATGTCAATCAGAAAATTGATGTGAAAGTGAATGTGAAATCTGCTCCAAAGCCTAAACAAGAAGAGAATCCTAATCTAATCAAAGGAAAAGAGATTCCTAATATTCAGAACATTATTGCTATTGCTTCTGGTAAAGGAGGCGTTGGTAAATCGACCATTACAGCAAATACGGCAATTACTTTAGCCAAAATGGGCTTCAAAGTTGGTGTTCTAGATGCTGATGTTTACGGGCCATCGATGCACATTATGTTCGATGTGGAACGAGAAAAACCATTATCAGTGAATGTAAATGGACGTTCTAAAATGAAACCTGTTGAAAATTACGGAGTGAAACTATTATCACTCGGTTTCTTTACCAATCCAAATCAAGCTGTTATTTGGCGTGGACCCATGGCTTCAAAAGCATTAAATCAATTGATTTTTGATGCAGATTGGGGAGCTTTAGATTTTTTATTAATCGATTTACCTCCAGGAACAGGTGATGTTCATTTATCAATTGTTCAAGCATTACCTATTAATGGGGCTATGATTGTAAGTACTCCTCAAAATATTGCATTAGCAGATGCCAAAAAAGGTGTTGCAATGTTTCAACAAGAAAGCATTCAAGTTCCTGTTTTAGGAATTATAGAGAATATGGCTTACTTCACACCTGATGAATTGCCCGACAATAAATATTATATCTTTGGTAAAGATGGAGCGAAACATTTAGCAGAAGATATTGAAACTAGATTTCTTGGAGAAATCCCATTGGTGCAAAGTATTCGTGAAGCTGGAGATGTTGGATCGCCTGTAGCTTTGCAAGAAAACACACCGTTGGAAAAAGCATTTTCTGACATCACAAAAGAAATGATTTCAGAATTACTAAAAAGAAACGCTAATTTACCACCGACAGAAGTTGTAAGAATTACAACAATGAGTGGTTGTAGCGCCGTTAAAAAG
>JAESUF010000240.1 GCA_016763215.1 Flavobacteriaceae bacterium | reverse complement strand
TTTTAAAGTAATTAACCCATATTTTTCAAACACACCAATAACCATACGACAATTAGCAACACATACTTCAAGTATAAAAGACCCATCGAAATATGAAAAAAACGGATATGTTTTGAAAGAAAAAGATAATGGAGCAGCTAAAGTAAATAACAACTTTCGTTCTCCTGATGAAATGATGGCTTATAATGTATTTCTAAAAAGTATTTTACACAAAGAAGGAAAATGGTATAAGAAAAAAACTTTTTTAAGAAAAGAGCCAGGAACAATATTTGAATACTCAAATATTGCTGCTGGATTAGCTGCTTTTGTTATAGAAAATGCAACTGGTGAATCTTTTAATCAATTTACAAAACAGTACATTTTTAAACCATTAGAAATGTCTAATTCTGGTTGGTTTTTCAATGAGGTGGATTTTTCAAAGCATTCAAAACTGTATTCAAATAAAGAAACCGAATTAGCTTTTTATCGATTGGTTAATTATCCTGATGGAGGTTTGATTACTTCATCAAGTGATTTAGGAAAATACCTAACAGAATTAATCTCTGGTTATAATGGAAATGGAAAAATACTAACTAATGAAAATTATAAAAAGCTATTTAAACCCTATTTGGTAGATGAGAATTTTAAAGAAAGAAATGAAGGTGTCTATAATGATGAATATAATATGGGAATTTTTATGGGAATTTCTGCACAAGGACAAATAGGTCATACAGGTGGAGATCCTGGAGTGGCAACCCATATGTTTTTTAACACCAAAACCAACATAGGCAAAATTCTTATTGTAAATACGGAGCTTGGAAAAGAGGGAATAAAAGAATTTATTGATGTCTGGAACAAGTTGGAAGAATATGAAATGAAATTTCAATCAATTTCAACGATTAAAATTAATAATTGTTAAAATAGTTTTCTATTACTAAACGATTAGTTAGTTTTGTGACGATGGCTAGAAAAAAACAATATATAGAAGAGGAAGTGATAGAAAAAGCAATGGATTTATTCTGGCGTAAGGGCTATGAAACTACATCTATGCAAATGCTTGAGAAAGAAATGGGTATTAATAAATTTTCTATATATTCTAGTTTTGGTAATAAAGATGGTGTTTTCCTTGAAAGTATAAAATGTTACAAAAGAAAAATAAAAGAAATTACAGGAAAATTAAAACTTTCCTCTAATGGTATTAATGGCATAAAGCAATTCTTCTATGACTTTATAGAGTTTTCAAAAGATTCAACATTGAGAAAAGGGTGTTTGATAACCAATTCTGCAAATGAGCTGAATGAAGACGCAAATCCAAAAATAAAAGCAGAATTGTCAAAATTCACAAGTAATATAAGAAGCTTATTTGAAAACAATTTACAGCAAGAAGAAAATTTTAATCATACTGAGGTAGAAGAAAAAGCAGATTATTTAATTATTTCAGTTTTTGGTCTTGCCTCTGCTTCAAGAGTATTTAACGATAATCAATTACATAATTACATCGAAAACATTTTTAAAAGCCTATAGCTTTTTTTAATCAATATCTAAACGATTGTTTAGATATTAAATTTAATAACCATAAATAAAAAACATGAGTACATTAAAAGTTCACACAATCGAATCTGCTCCAGAAGGAAGCAAATCACAATTAAAAGAATCTGTAAAAAGTTTTGGAATGTTGCCTGGTTTACATGGCGTTTTAGCTGGATCTCCAGAAGCATTAGAAGCTTATAAAACATTACATGAGCTCTTTAAAAATTCATCATTCAATGTAGAAGAACTAACAGTAGTTTGGCAAACCATTAATGTTGAACACGAATGTCATTATTGTCTTCCCGCACATACAGCAATAGCACATATGATGGAAGTGGATTCTGCATTAATTGAAGCCTTAAGAAGTGGAAAAGCATTGCAAAATGAAAAACTTCAGACATTACGAGATACTACCTTAAGTATTGTTAGAAATCGGGGTCGAATTTCAGATGCAAAATTAGCAGCTTTTTATACTGCTGGATATGGAGAACGACAAGTTTTGGATATCATATTAGGAATAGCACAAAAGACTATGAGTAATTATACAAATCACATAGCAAATACTCCTGTTGATGAGCCATTTCAAAAATTTATTTGGAGTAAATAACATGTATAAGTAATAGTGATTGAGTTATAAATTCAATCACTATTCCTGTTTGTTTTGTATTTTACTTTCTGAAAATTAATCGATATAAATAACAACTACTCAAACACATTATGCACATTGTAACAAAACATTATCCATTTTATATTCTTTAAAACAATCTAAAAGTTAATGTCAAAAACAATAAATAAAATTACAGAAGAATTAAAAACAGAAGACAACTTTGTGATTGGAAATCTGTATGAAAATAATTTCAAAAAAATTTCCAAATTTGTCCTGAACAACAGTGGAGATATAGCTGATGCAGAGGACTTATTTCAAGATACAATGATAGTACTTATCGGAAAAATTCGTCAGGAGCAATTTCAACTCACCGCATCCATCGATACTTACATGTATGCAATCTCTAAGAATTTGTGGTTTAAAAAACTGAGAGATCGAAAAAACCAATTATCCCTGAAAAATATTCAAACCATAGATCTTCAAAACTCCATTATTAACATCATAGAAAATGAAAAAACGTACTTAGAAAGACTGAAAGGATACTTACAAAAAATTACAGACCATTGCTATGGGCTTATAAAAGACTTTTTTTTTAAAGAGAACGATATTGAGCACATTCAAGAAAAGTATGGGTACACTACAAGGCATAATGTTATAAATCAGAAACATAAGTGCATTAAACAGATTCGAAAACTTAGGGAGCAAGAAGAAGAATCAAAAAAAAGTAGTTTTGTTGGGTGATTTTATGAAACCATTGGTATTAACTTATATGTTTAATATTTAAAATTTATAAAAATGGCTTCAACAATTAAAAAATTAAGTTTCGCAGTTATACTAACTGCCTTTAGTGTATTTACAATAAACGCACAAGACGCAACAAAATGGAATTTGGACAAATCACATACTTCTGTCAATTTTTCAATCAACCGTTTCTTTTCTGAAATTACAGGTAAGTTTACCGATTTTGATGGTAGCATCAATTTTGATTCAAATAACCTAAAAGGGAGCAAAATAGAATTTACAATAGCAGTAAATAGTGCGAATACGGCAAACGAGAAAAGAGACCAGCACCTGCAATCTGCAGATTTCTTCGATTCTAAAACGTATCCAGAAATGACATTTACATCTACCAAATTCGAAAAAAAGTCCGATACTGAATATTCGATTTATGGAAAACTAACCATAAAGGATAAGACAAAAGATGTTATTCTGCCAATGAAAATAACCGGCGAAATGGAGCACCCTATGGCGAAAGGAGTGTTTATCTTAAGTGTTGCCATAAATGCTACGATTAACAGAATAGATTATGGGGTTGGAACAGGGAATTGGACAACAACAATGGTACTTAGTGATGAAGTAAAAATTAATATCCCTATAGATTTAGTTCGTAAAGAGTAATCTTTACATTTCTAGTGTTAAAAGAAAAATAATACGGGGAAATTTTAGTAGATTTCCTAAACGCAATTACTTTTTATTATCTTAGTCGCTTACACAACTAACCTATACAAACCGTTGATAAAGAACACGATGAGTCATTAATGAGTTTCTGCGTCTACTAAACACGAAACTACTAACAACGTAGAGCATCGTTAAGAAGTCGATATTATCGTTTCCCCAGAGGCGATCCATACATACGATACATTGGGGCAGTAGTTATAAGGGGTAAATTGAAACAAACTTGAAGTATAGATATAGAGTATGACTTACTACCAACAAGCACCTAATAAGATATTGAAAACGTACATCAGATGCTTTTGGTGGTTAGACAACGATTCATCAGAAAACCTTGAGTACACCATTTTACCTGACGGTTTTTTTGATATTATTGTTCGCTTTGAAAATTACAAATACCAAAGTACCGTGCTAAC
>JAESUF010000239.1 GCA_016763215.1 Flavobacteriaceae bacterium | reverse complement strand
GGTTTTTAACCAAGTTATCTAAAGAATATGACGACACCGTAAGCTTTAAGGTTGAATATAAATACTTACCTACCGACAAGTTACTTCAAGAAGAACCAGCAAAGAGAATAGACATTCATGTTAAGGCAACTGGATTTAAGTTGATTTCAGCGGGACTGTTTCCACCTAAAATAAATGTTGACGCTTCGAATTTGAATGTGAAAACAGGGACAAATTACTTTGTATTGTTATCGCAACAAAGGCTAGCAATACAAAGGCAGATGAAGACAGGCGTTGAAATTGATCATTTTATTACCGATTCAATTAGCTTTAATCTTGGATTGCTTAAAAAGAAAAAGATCCCCGTAAGAGTAAATTCTAATTTAACTTATAATTTAGGGTATGATATGGATGGAACCCTTAAAATAAGTCCTGACTCTATTTTTATTTCTGGACCTGAATCAGTTTTAGATACAATCAATTATGTAGTAACAAATGAATTTATTAAAAAGGGAGTCCATAAATCTATTAATGAAGAACTAATTATTAAAAAGTTCCCCGTAAAGAGTAATATTAAATTACAACAGACACGTGTCGTTGTAAGTGCTCGTGTTGAGAAATTTACTGAAGGAACTATTGAGCTTCCTTTTCGTTTAACTAATCTTCCAGATGGGGTTTCTATAAGTACATACCCTAAATTGGTGATGGTTACTTATCGCGTTGCACTTTCTAATTTCAATAAAATTAATGAGTCATCATTTGTGTTGGAATGTGATTATAAAATGTCTTTAGATAACAATTTAACATATTTAGTACCTAAGCTAATTAAGAAATCAAATTTGGTGAAGAACACAAAAATTTCGCCAACTAAAATTGATTTTATTACAGAGAAATAGTATGGTTGTAGGGATAACTGGAGGTATAGGAAGTGGAAAGTCATTCGTTGCAAAACAATTGTGCTCTTATCAAAAGACTGCTTATTATCATGCAGATGAAGAAGCTAAAAAACTGATGAATCAATCGGATGAAATCAAGAATCAGTTATTAGTTGTATTTGGAAAAGATAGTTATGTTAATAATCAATTAAATAAGGCATACATTTCTTCTATTGTTTTTAGAGATGCAACAAAATTAGAACAGCTAAATTCTATTGTTCATCCAATTGTAAAAAAACATTTTAAAGATTTTATAAATAAGCAGACAGATGATGTGCTAATCATCTACGAAAATGCAATCCTTTTTGAAACAGGAAGCGATATTGTTTGTGATCATATTATTGCTGTAAATGCAATATTGGAAGACAGAATAAATCGTGTAATGAATAGAGACAAAATAAAAAGAGACGCTGTTATGGACAGGGTGAAAAACCAATGGTACGATTTTAAAAGAAATATGCTCTCTAATTACACTATTTTGAACCTTGATAAAAAAGAGACTTTGTTAAAAATTAAAAAGATTCACAAAATTTTAACAAAAAAACAATCAATATTTTAGGATAATTCGGTTTATTTCTTAAAATTTACTTAAAAATTGACTGGTTTTGTTAATCTACGTTAAAATCGAAAACCAGCGTGTATTATCTTTTATTTTTGATCAATGGGTAAAAAAATATTTGTCCTTATTGTTGTTTTAATGAGTATCTCACTCATTGGAATTATTTCTGTTCAATTGTATTGGATTAATAATGCTATTGAGAGCAAAGACAGTCAGTTTAATAGCGATGTAAAAAAAGCTTTAGCGGCTGTTTCAGAGCGAATTAAAGACAATGAAAGAGATAAATTTTACAATAAAATAAAACCTCTAATTAGAGGGAAAGAGTTTTTGAATAGTGCACAAATAAGAAATTACCTTATTCAAGGGATTGATACAACAAATAAAAGTAAGTTCTCATTTGGAACGACCATTATAGAAGAAGATTTTAAAATCCCATTAGATTTTTTAAATGATTCTAATTTTTTAGATAATGATTCAATCATTTTCAAACGATTAACAAAAAAGAACGATTATTTTCAAGCGCAATATATTATTGGAGCGAGTAAAGATTTAAAATCAACTTTTGATGAAAAAAGGTTTTCAATTACGAGTAGATTGGAAGAGGAAGAGAAAGATTTTTTTTTAGAAAATTATTTAATCGAATATCAGAGTATTATACCAGTACATAAACGAATTAGCAATCGTGAAATTGATATTACCTTGCGAGAAGAGTTGGATAAAAGAGATATAAAAATCGATTTTAAATATGGAGTATATAATAATGGGTTGGCAACAAAACTTAAATCTGGATATTATACGGTGAATCCAGAGGAAAGTTATGATTACCCTCTTTTTATTGACAGAGAAGGAAATGGATTCACTTTGTACGTAGATTTTCCAGATAAGAATCAACATATTCTTTCAGGAATCTCTTATATCCTAATCCTCTCTTTATTTTTTATATTTATTATTATTATTGCATTTTCAAGTTCTTTATATCAGTTGGTGAAGCAGAAAAAAATATCAGAAATCAAAACTGATTTCATTAATAATATGACGCATGAGTTTAAAACACCTATTGCTACTATTAATTTGGCTTTAGATTCAATAAAGAACCCTAAAATCATTAATAATGAGGAAAAAATATTGAGGTATGTTAAAATGATTCGAGATGAGAATAAAAGAATGCATGGTCAAGTAGAAAATGTATTAAGAATCTCTATGCTTGAAAAAAATCAAATTGAGATTGATAAAGATGCAACTGATGTTCATGATATTATTGAAGAGGCAGTTACACATGTCAATTTGTTAGTTTTAGATAAAAAAGGAACAATAACGACTCATTTTAAGGCAATTCAATCAGAAGTACTAGCCAATCAATTTCACATGACAAATGTATTGGTAAACATGCTAGAGAATGCTTTAAAGTATTCGGTAGAACCGCCTAAAATAGATGTGTATACAGAAAGTACAAATAAAAACCTGATCATCAAGATTAGCGATGAAGGAATAGGAATGAGCAAAAATGCTCAGAAATATATATTTGATAAATTCTATAGAGAGCGAAAAGGAAACATTCATGATGTAAAAGGTCATGGTTTAGGGTTGGCTTATGTAAAAGAAATCATAGATAGTCATCACGGAACGATTTTTGTAGATAGCGAAAAAGGAAAAGGAAGCACATTCACAGTAAAATTACCTTTAATATAAACTAAATAACATGGGAAGTAAAAAGATTTTATTAGTAGAAGACGATCCAAATTTTGGAACGGTTTTAAAAGATTATTTAGCATTGAATGATTACAATGTAACACATGCTAAGGACGGAATAGAAGGATTGATTATGTTCAAAAACAATGATTTTGATCTTTGTATTTTAGATGTAATGATGCCTAGAAAAGATGGTTTTTCTTTGGCGCAAGACATTCGTTCTACAAATAAAGAAGTGCCAATTATATTCTTAACGGCTAAAACAATGAAAGAAGATGTTTTAAGAGGGTATCAAGTAGGGGCTGATGATTATTCGAATAAACCTTTTGATTCTGAAGTTCTATTATTCAAAATAAAAGCGATTCTTCATCGAAAAGGATCAGAAACAGCGGCAGAGAATGAGCAGTTCGAATTTAATATTGGAGGCTTCTTTTTCAATTCTAAATTACGTCACCTTTCAGTTGGTGAAAATGAACCACAGAAGTTGTCACCTAAAGAAAGTAAGCTTCTTCGTATGCTTGCCTTACATAAAAATGACCTAATGCCTAGAGAGTTGGCGTTGACTAAAATATGGAGAGATGATAATTACTTTACGTCTAGAAGTATGGATGTTTATATTGCGAAATTGCGTAAATATTTAAAGCTAGATGATGGAGTTGAAATATTAAATATTCACGGAGAAGGTTTTCGATTGGTTGATAAAACATAATTAGTAAAACTTCCCAAAAATAATATAAGCTCAGTTTCATTATCAAACTGAGCTTTTGTACTTTTATAATATGTCACAATTTATTAAAATATACAACGATAATCCTAATCCTAAAGAAATTCAAAAAGTGATTGAGGTTCTTAGAAAAGGAGGACTTATAATTTATCCAACAGATACTGTATATGGTTTGGGTTGTGATATTACAAATACAAGAGCGCTAGAAAAGATTGCAAAAATAAAAGGAGTGAAATTGGAAAAGGCTAACTTTTCTTTTATTTGTAATGATTTGAGCCACCTTTCTGACTATGTAAAGCAAATAGACACACCAACCTATAAGATTTTAAAAAGAGCGCTTCCAGGCCCTTATACATTTATTTTACCAGGAAGTAATTCGTTACCAAAGGTCTTTAAAAAGAAGAAAACTGTAGGGATCCGTGTTCCAGACAATAATATTGCAAGAGCTATTGTAGCAGAATTAGGGAATCCAATTGTTTCGACCTCCATTCGTGATGAAGATGATGTTTTAGAATACACAACAGATCCAGAGTTGATTTATGAAAAATGGCAGAATCAAGTAGATCTTGTTATTAATGGTGGTTATGGCGACAATTATGCATCAACTGTCATCGATTTGACCCAAGATGAACCTGAGGTTATTAGAAAAGGAAAAGGAAGTTTAGATATTATATAATGCCTAGAATTGAGTTAGAAACAGTTGTGGTCTTTGAATATTAACCTTGCGTCCAATGAGTACTCATTTGTTATGACATACTTCCGGAGGGATCACCGTATTTTATTTGCCATTGTATATCTATAAAGATAGATCTATAATTAGCGAAGATCTCTGAATTTTTTTCTCCCTAAAAGAAAGTACTGCCAAACAATACTTGTGTGTAGATTGTACTCGTATTTTTTCTGAAGTGTTTTGCGTTTCTTTAAGAACTTATAGAAATTTTTATACACACTTAAATGTGCTTTAATTATAGCCCAAGTGTGAATAGGTCTGAGTTCTAACAAGAATTTAATTCCAGCAATACCATCTAGAATAAGTCTCGAAAAAACAACAAACAGGAACCATTGTTTTGGAACATTTTTAATCACGTTTAGTAAACTATTTCTAAAGTTTAAAAAAGTCTTTTGAGGGTTGCTTTCTTGTAAAGTGGCTCCACCAACATGGTATACAGTAGAAGTACCTACATATTTAATAGTGTGCCCTTGGTTTTGTGCTCTCCAACATAAATCGACTTCCTCTTGATGTGCAAAATAGTCTTCATCAAAACCACCTAATTCATGAAAGATAGTTGAACGAATAAAAAAACAAGCACCAGAAGCCCAAAATATTTCAGAGATGTCATTAAACTGCCCTTCATCTTTTTCTAGATAATTAAAGATCCGTCCTCTACAATAAGGGTATCCGTATAAATCAACAAAGCCACCACCACCACCAGCGTATTCAAATTTACTTTTATTTTTAAAATCCAACAGCTTGGGTTGAATAATAGCAGTATCTTTTTCTTTTTTAAAAACGTCTAAAACAGGAGGTAACCAATTCTGAGAAACTTCAATATCAGAATTTATCAAGCAGTATAAATCGGTATCTATGGTTGCCAAAGCATCATTATATCCCTTAGCGTAACCACCATTAGTAGCATTCTCAACAATGTGTACAGATGGGTAGTACTCTTTAATAAAAGAGAGAGAACTATCTGTACTTGCATTATCCGCAACATAGATATCCGCTAATTCCGAACTGAAATTAACAATAGATGGCAAAAATTGTTCTAACAATTGTTGGCCATTCCAGTTTAATATGACGATCGCTACTTTCAAAATTTAGAGACCAAACAAACTACTATTCATAACTGCTTTTTTTACAAGAATAAACTTATAATACTTAATCCTACTACGAGTAGGTTTTAAGAGTGCAAACTTACCATTTCTATTGGAATCAAAAATGTAAAGATTTGCTAAAAATTAATAGTTAGGAAGTTCTGGCAAGAAAAGATAGGTCTCATTTAGTAAGTCGGTCTGACAATAATAATGAGTTAGTCCGTTTGTAACCATCAAATAATTTGCTTGTAGTGTAAGGTTGTATCTGGCAATTTGATCAAAAGTGTCTTGAGAAATAGGTACATATGGTGCTTTGCACTCGACAATGATTTCTGGTTTTCCATCTCGGTTAAAAACGACAATATCAGTTCTTTTTACTAAAGAGTTGATTTTTAATTGTCTTTCAACAGCAATTAGTGAAAGTGGATAATTTTTTTCTTCGATTAAATAGTGTAATATATGTTGACGAACCCACTCTTCTGGAGTTAATACCACATATTTTTTTCGAACAATATCAAAAATAAGTGTCTTATTTTCGCTAGATTTGAGTCGAAATGAATATGTTGGAAGATTCAATTGTTGCATGGGTTAAATGTAATGAAATCTTCTTTTTTTCATCCTAGAAAAGCACAGAATAATTAATTGACAATGAACGAAATCAATCAGATTGTTTCTGATATAAAAAGCGGAGCTATAAAGCCTGTCTATTTTTTAATGGGAGAGGAGGCTTATTATATTGATAAGATCTCTGATTTTATTGAAAAGAATGTGTTGGAAGAATCAGAGAAAGGATTTAATCAAGTAGTGATGTATGGTAGAGATGTTTCAATTGAAGAAATTGTAGCTTCTGCCAAACGATTTCCAATGATGGCAGAACGTCAGGTACTCATTGTAAAGGAAGCACAAGATTTAAGCAGAACCATAGAAAAGTTGACTTCTTATGTAGAGAACCCACAACCATCTACTGTTTTGGTGTTGAATTATAAGTACAAAAAATTAGACAAAAGAAAAAAACTCTACAAAGCTGTTGCTAAGAATGGACTTATTTACGACAGTAAGAAGTTGTATGAAAATCAGGTTGCTGATTGGATCCGTCGCGTTTTAGGTGGGAAGAAGTACCAAGTAGAACCAAAAGCTGCACAAATGTTAGTCGAGTTTTTAGGGACAGACTTGAGCAAGATAAACAATGAATTAGACAAACTGATGACCATTCTTCCGGAAGGAAGCATCATCAATCCTGAGCATATTGAAGATAATATTGGGATTTCTAAAGACTTTAATAACTTTGAGTTGCGAAAAGCAATTGGGGACAAGGATATTTTAAAAGCAAATAGTATCATTTATTATTTTGCGCAAAATCCTAAAAAGAATCCTTTGGTAATGACCATCTCTTTGCTCAATAGTTTTTTTACTCAGTTATTACTATATCATGGATTGCAGAACAAGTCTAGAGAC
Source organism: Flavobacteriaceae bacterium (assembly GCA_016763215.1). The sequence goes on along the minus strand of JAESUF010000239.1, from coordinate 2,274 downwards.
CATGTCGCCAAAGCATTAGGCATACGGCCATTTTTCGTAGTTGATTATATAAACGCAGCTCGAAATTACCCGATGCGAAAGGTTGCGCAAATTATAGCGTTGTTACGAGAAGCTGATGTAAAGAGTAAAGGTGTAGGAGCTAGTAATCAAACACAGGGAGATATCTTGAAAGAGCTGCTCTTTAAGATGATGCATTAATACTTCTTATCTTGTCAGCTAACAATTGTAATTCTAAATTATTCCATTTGCATATATAGGTAGATTATTAAAGAAGAAACAAGTACTATACTAGTAATGAAGTATAGACTATTTTTGATTTTTTCTTTTCTAAAGTCCTTGCGAATTTGATCTTTTAGTATTTTCATTTCTACTGATGATATCTTTGGGAAATCAAACTCGTCTTTAGACTCATAAGCATGAAGATATGCTTCTTTCTGTTTTTTTAGTTTGGATCGTAATTGAGCTTTTCGAAATTTGTCAGCCTCTTGTCGCTTTATTAACATTGCCAATGCACCCCAACCATCCATAGTTTTTATTTTAAAGATACGGATATCTAAAGAATATAAAAAAGCCGAGTCGTGAGACTCGGCTTTCAATATTTTTCAAAAAAAAAGGTTTATTCAGGCTTCACTGCTTTATCAGCAACAATTCTGTCGGTTCTATTTGCTACTTCCCAAGCTGTATGAAATACCAAACGTGTTCTGTTTTCTAACATTTCATAGTTAATTTTGTCAGGAGTATCACCAGTTTTGTGATAATCTGCATGCGTCCCATTAAAATAGAAAATGATAGGCACATTATACTGAGCAAAGTTGTAATGATCAGATCTGTAGTAAAAACGATTTGGATCGTTTTCATCATTGTATTTATAATCTAAATCAATCTTAGTATACTTCTTATTCATTGCTTCAGAAATATTGTGTAGTTCTGTACTCAATTTATCAGCACCTATTAAATAGACATAATTAGGATTTCCTTTGTGTCTATCATCCACACGACCAATCATATCAATATTTAAATCCGTTACTGTATTCGCAATTGGAAAAATTGGATTGTCTGTATAGTATCTAGAACCTAATAATCCTTTTTCTTCACCAGTAACGTGTAGTAAAAGAATAGAACGTTTTGGACCATTTCCATCATCTGAAGCTTTTTTAAATGCTTCTGCAATTTCTAAAACAGCAACAGTTCCAGAACCATCATCATCTGCACCATTGTAAACTTCACCATCTTTAGTCATTCCAACATGATCTAAATGAGCAGAAATCACAACAATTTCATCAGGTTTTTCTGTTCCTTTGATAAAAGCTACTACATTTTCAGAATCTTTTAAATTTGCGCCTCTTGCAAATCTATTCAAATAAGAAGCAGGAACTTCCTGAAAATAATCATCACCACCTAATGGAGAAGGAATCCCTAGTGAAACATAAAAGTTTTTTAAATAGGCTGCAGCTTTTTTCTGACCAGGTTCACCTGTATTTCTTCCTTCAAATTCATCAGAAGCGTATATATATAAATGATTCCCTAAATCTTTAGCTGTAATTCTTGAAGCGTATTTTAAAGACAAATCGACATTCTTTACTGCTTTTCCTACATTGTTAGGGTTGGTTATCTTTTTAGATGTAGAGTCTTGAGTAGTACCACAGGAAACTAGTGCAAGCATACTGGCTGCAAAAAGTATTTTTTTCATTGAAATAAAAATTAATTTTTAGTTTGGTAATAAGTATCAATTATTGATGCTTGTGTTGCATAAAACCAAAGATAAAAACTTACAGTTTTTTGTTAATTACAAATTGTTCTAAGGTTGTGTTAAAGTTAATGATTTCTGATGGAAATAAAGAGGCAAAAGCGTTGTGATCTATTAATTCTTTGGTTGTGCCATTATATACTTCTTTATCAGTCAGTAAGATAAGTTGATTTGAAAATTCAATGGCAAGATTTACTTCATGTGAAGAGATAATAATAGTTTTCCCAGTCTCATTAACCAAGCTTTTTAATAATTGAAATATTTTTATAGTATGATGAATGTCTAAATGAGCTGTGGGTTCATCCAAAATAATAATCTCAGTATCCTGAGCCAATGCTCGTGCAATTAAGACACGCTGCAACTGACCATCACTCAACTCAAAAACACTTTTCCCTGAAAGGTGCTCAGTATCCGTTTGTTGTAGTGCTAAAGAGATGGCGCTAATATCTTCTTTTTGAAGTTTATCTATCCAGTTTGTATGGGGTTGTCTTCCTAAGGCAACGAGTTCAAATACGGTTAATTGACTT
>JAESUF010000238.1 GCA_016763215.1 Flavobacteriaceae bacterium | reverse complement strand
TTAAATTAATGTGATAAGGAGCTTTGTCTTTTTCTTTTTTAATTGATTTTTGAAAATGTGATGCTAATTCAATTATTTGTGACACTTTAGAATTGTTCATTTTTTATAGGTTCTCTTTTTAATAATTAAATTAACGAACATTATTTGGATACATTGGCTCTAACGTTGTCACGATTATGCATCGTTTTAATGATTTGTAATCGTAGTTAACGAAGTTATATTTTTTTCATGTAAGAAATCAACAAGTGAAAACACCTAATTTTAAATAAAAGTCAAATAAAAAGAGCTACCGTACAGTAGCTCTTTTTTTATACTAAAAAAATCAGTTTACTTTTTTTTCTCGAACTGCTTTGTAATCATGGCAGCATCTGCTTCGCTAAATGTAGCAACCGCCATTTTTAACTTTTTAATAAATTCTTTGACTTCTGCAGGACTTGCAGGCCCACCTAAATTTTGATTGTTAGAATCGTAAGAATTGGTGATTACTTTTAAATCACTATCAAGAATGATCCAAAAAGGCAAACCAACACGACTATTCCCATTATTATATTTTTTTATTAAATCATCGCCACCTGGATTTTCTAACTTTTTATTCTTTGGAGATTCTTTAACCACTACTGCTACAGTAACGAAATTATCTTCAAAAAACTTTTTTGTGCTTTCTGCTTTCATGTCTTTGGTCATTTTATGACACCATCCACACCAAGATGCTTCAAATTTTATAAAGACTGATTTTCCTTCTTTTTTTGCTTTTGCTTGCGCTTTTTCTAAAAGAACAGCGGTGCTTTCTTGTGCTGTAGCTTGGAAGTTTACTGCGAACAAGGCAGCCATAAAAAACACGAATACTTTAATTTTCATTTGTTTATTTTTAAGAATGTTCTCAAATGTAAAAATATTTGGGGCATAAAAAATGTTAAATTTTATACTTCTTTTAGTTATTCTGTTTTTTAATAAATAAAGTTAGGATTATTTAAAATTTATTTGCAAAATTTGTTTTAACAAAAAAAGACATGACTTTTATTCAAAACCATCATCATCATTTTCATAGTTCGACTCAGGCGAAGTGAAAATGTATTGAATAAAATCAAAATATTTAAAACCCGTTTGAGTAAATCAAACGGGTTTTTTCTTACATAAGATTTTCCTTCGATTTACTCAGGCATATTGTAAAAAACAAGATGAGTAATAAGTTACGAATAGCCATTCAAAAGTCAGGAAGACTCAACGAAGACTCCTTAAAAATTATTAAAGATTGTGGAATTTCAATCGATAATGGTAAAGATCTATTAAAAGCAGTTGCAAGAAACTTTCCTTTAGAGGTGTTCTATCTAAGAAACGGAGACATTCCTCAGTACTTACGTGACGGAGTGGTAGATGCTGCTATTATTGGAGAAAATGTACTGATTGAAAAAGGAGAAGATATCTCATTTACTGAGCGTTTGGGTTTTTCTAAATGCAAAGTATCCTTAGCGATTCCTAAAAACCAAGAGTACGCAGGAATGGAGTTTTTTCGCAACAAAAGAATAGCCACTTCCTATCCGAATATTGTAAAAAAGTTTCTGAATGAAAAAGGAATCGATACTGATATTCACATCATTAATGGTTCGGTGGAAATAGCTCCTAATATCGGATTGGCAGATGGGATTTGCGACATTGTTTCTAGTGGTAGTACATTGTTTAAGAACAACTTAAAAGAAGTAGAAGTATTGTTGAAGTCAGAAGCTGTGCTAGCTGTTTCTCCTACGATTTCAAAAGATAGTCAAGAAATATTAAATAAGTTTCTGTTTCGAATTCAATCTGTATTGAAAGGAAGAGATTCTAAATATGTACTGCTAAATGCACCCAATGATAGATTGGATGAAGTATTAAATGTATTGCCAGGAATGAGAAGCCCAACAGTATTGCCATTGGCAGAAGAAGGATGGAGCTCTGTTCATTCAGTCATCAGTAAAAATGAATTCTGGGAAATTATTGATGAATTGAAAGAAAAAGGAGCTGAAGGGATTCTGGTATGTCCAATTGAAAAAATGGTACTGTAATGAAAGTTATTAAATATCCAAAGAGGCAAGATTGGTCTCTGGTTTTACAAAGACCTACACAGACAGTGAAAGACATTGAAGCCACGGTAACTCAAATATTTGAAGATGTACAACGAAATGGTGATACAGCTGTAAAGAAGTACACTTCTATATTTGATGGGGTAGTGTTGTCTTCTTGTCAAGTAACACCAGAAGAAATTTCTGAAGCGGTTCAATTTGTATCACCTGAGCTAAAAGAAGCGATTCAGGTAGCGAAATCTAATATTGAGAAATTTCACTCGGCTCAAAAAACGGGTGTTGTTTATCAAGAAACCATGAGTGGTGTAGAATGCTGGCAAGAAAAAAGAGCTATCGAGAAAATCGGATTGTATATTCCTGGAGGAACGGCGCCATTATTTTCTACAGTATTAATGTTAGCTATCCCCGCAAATATTGCTGGTTGCAAAGAAATCATATTATGTTCTCCTCCGAATTCAGAAGGAAAACTCCCCAATGAAATTTTATATGCGGCACAACTGTGTGGCGTGACAACTGTTTTTAAAGTAGGCGGAATTCAGGCGATTGCTAGTTTAGCTTTCGGAACAGAAAGGATCCCTCAAGTTTATAAAATATTCGGGCCAGGAAATCAGTTTGTAACGGTTGCCAAACAGCTAGCAACAAAATATGGAGTGGCAATTGATATGCCGGCTGGGCCAAGTGAATTGCTTGTGATGGCAGATGATTCATCAAATGCATCATTTGTAGCGTCAGATTTATTAAGTCAGGCTGAACACGGAACTGACAGTCAAGTTATTTTGGTGTCAACTTCAAGTAGGTTAATTGAATCTGTTTCGCGTGAATTACAGAAACAACTCTCGGAGCTACCTAGAAAAGAGATTGCAGCAAAGGCAATTGAAAACTCAAAGTCGATTTTGCTTACAAATAATCAAGAAGCATTAGAGTTGATTAATGAATATGGACCCGAGCATTTTATTGTTTGTACCGAGGATACTGGTTTTTTTGTAAATAACATTATCAATGCTGGTTCTGTTTTTATTGGGAATTACACCCCGGAAAGTGCAGGAGACTATGCGTCTGGAACGAATCATACATTGCCAACAAATGGTTTTTCAAAGGCCTATTCGGGAGTTAATTTAGACAGTTTTACAAAGAGTATCACCTTTCAAAGAATATCAAAAGAAGGCATCCAAAATATAGGAAAGCCTATAGAGTTAATGGCAGAAGCAGAAGGCTTAGAGGCGCACAAAAATGCTGTAACGTTAAGGCTGGAGAGTTTAAAAGGGAACTAAAGTTAGTTAGAACACATTCAAGAACGAATACATCTCGACTGCGCTCGATGTGACAAAAAGATAAATATTAATGTCATTCCCGAGAAATCGGGAATCCAGAAATAAAAAATAGATTCCCAATCAAGTTGGGAATGACAATTATGAAAGAATTTAGTTTAAATAATTTAGTAAGAGAAAACATCAAATCATTATCCCCTTATTCGTCTGCAAGAGATGAGTTTAAGGACGGATCTCCTGAACTAATTTTTATAGATGCAAACGAAAATCCATTTGACACAGGGTTAAATAGGTATCCAGATCCACAACAGCATGAAGTAAAAGAAGAGTTGTCTAAACTTAAAGGAGTTTCAACAGCGCAAATTCTTTTAGGGAATGGAAGTGATGAAGTATTGGACTTAATATTTAGAGTTTTCTGTGAGCCGAAAAAGGATGCTGTACTCGTATTACCACCTACTTATGGCATGTATAAAGTGTTGGCAAACACAAATGATATTGACTTAATAAATAGTCCATTAGCAGCTGATTTTCAACCCAATGTTGATGAGATTTTGAAAGTTCAGAATCAACCAACGAAACTGTTGTTGTTGTGTTCGCCAAACAACCCTACTGCCAATAGCTTTGATACGACAAAAGTAGAAAGGCTACTTCGAGGTTTTAAAGGCATTGTGGTGATTGATGAGGCTTATGTTGATTTCTCTGAACAAGAAAGCTGGGTGAGTGGATTGAAAGAGTTTCCGAAC
>JAESUF010000237.1 GCA_016763215.1 Flavobacteriaceae bacterium | reverse complement strand
ATGAAGGCATCATGTCAGATATGTTCGATCATCTTATTGCAGCAGTTCCTGAATTTGAACTCGAAGTATTTCAAAACCCTACAGGGACCGATTTTAGGAGGCTCTAAGATTGATTTTAGAAAGTATAGGTTTAAAACATTTTTTTGTTGCAATATATTTTAACGTAGTTGCTGATCTAAATTCTCAGTAAAATTTCTAATACGTATTTTCTCATAGATACTACTAAACTTATCTAGATTCATATTTAGAAATTCAACCAATTTGAAAGCAATTCATAACTGTATGTAATTTGGATCTTTTTCATGATTTCTTTAATGACATAACAACTGAATTACTGTTTTTAATTTCACTTTTCTTAAATTCTGTTAACTAAGTTCTAATACTCTGTTAAATTATAATATACTGTGTAACACTACTATTAAACATCCGTCTCTATAGTATAACCACTTAAAAATATTTTAAAATGACAACAGATAATAAAATCATCAGAAAATTTAAAATTTCAACTATGCAAACTAAAAGTTTGACTTGGAATTCAAAAAGAAATTATTTCAATAGACCTAGAATAGCATTCTTTAGTTAATCAGCATCTATTATATCTTCTTACAGAGCTATAAAAGAACTATTAGTTTCGGTTTTATTTTTCGCTGTGATAGAAATTCGAAAACTCTATCATCATATCTTGATTATACATTGAAGCTCTTATGGTAAGTTTAAAGTATTGTAGTTAAATCACTTATTTACCTCTGTTCATAAATAGTTTCAGGCTTTTCTTCTGTAATTTTATTTTTTTTATCAATATTATTTTGTTGATTAATAGCGTTTAGTGTTTTTATTAGTAGTTTTTTATATTTATAAAAATCATCGTGTTCATTGATCGTTTCAATCCACCCTTCTTGTTCATAGATAATTTCAAGTTCTTCTACTACAATTATATCTTGTTCATTAATAATACTGTCATCTGAACAAGCATATAAGAAAAATCCAATTAATGCTAAAGTAATTACTTTTGATTTCATAATTTTTACAGGTTTTTAATATTAAAACTTTAATTAGTATCGTTTAATTTTTGACTATTTTAAAAACGAATCAAAAACTATTCCGCCCTTGTGTTTTATTAACTTACCACAATTATGTCAATGAACTTTTGTCGCTTTCTTTTGCGCTTTGTTTTCATTTTTACTACAGTTTTAAAACAGCATATTTAATTCTGGATAGTTGTAAGGCTCAATAATACTTGGAGTGTTAGAATCTACTCTATTTCTATACAAATCTCTAGAAACAGTAAAAATTTGAAATTCATTTTTAGTAAATTCCTTAAGCAATGTATTAATACTGTCTTCGTTGTTGTTGCAATTCAACCATTCCCATTCGTCAGACTGCTCTAGTATTAGAGGCATTCTATAGCTCCCAAGCTTGTTAGGGCTATTGTGTTATTTCTTTAAACATTTGGTTTGCTTCAGTCCTAATAATTAAAGCAGAATACAATGGTGCCCTCCCCCCTATTTCACTATAAATTCCAGCAAAAAACAAATAAACCCTTGTCCTTGTATCTAAAGTAATGAGGAAAAGAACCTTTTACTCCATCAATAGCTTCTACACAAGGGATTCATGGAAAAAAAACAAGTGTAAATACGTATTGTTATCAGCAAAATATATTTATAGCTTTGATAAACACAAATAAAAAAATATGAGTAGACCAATTTATATTATAGTTATTAATAATACAGGCGGTACAATTACCCTTGCTGATTTCTGGCATAATCATGGAGACCAACCCATTATAGCAGGTGGAGGTAATAACGTTATACCTAATTTATGGAGGCGCACAATTTATTCTAATACAGGTACTCTTGTAGGGCCTCAAGGAGGGTTTAATTGCTATGTTGGAGACCCGAAAACTGCACCAACAGAAAGTCCTAATTTCCAGTTTAAATACAATCACCCAGTCGGTTCTGGAAAAACTACTGTTGATTGCTATCCTCCCCAAGGATATAAGGTCGAACGGATTGAAGATCATTTACAACACCATGAAGCTAGGTGTACTTATGAATTAAAAAAATAAAAATGGAAGATTATACAAATTGGATGGGACGAATGAATCCGATAATTGGAGAAATAAAACTGAAAGATTTAATATTACCAGGATCACATGATTCTGGCACAAAAGAAATTAGTTGCCCTTTTGGGTTTAACGGAATGGGTAGATGTCAATCTAAATCTATTTCTGAACAACTTAGAATTGGAATTCGGTTTTTTGATTTTTATGTAAAATCGGTTTTGTTCTTCCCCCCATTTACTGCCACTATACCGTATGAGGATTTTATGATATATCATGGAGCATGCAGTACGCCATTGACTATTGAAAGTGTTATGAATGAAATTAATGACTTTTTAAGCTTACCAGAATCAAGTCAAGAAATTGTTATGATTCATTTTACAAAATTGGGTTTTAGCAAAAATAAAACACAAGATGATCTACTAAATATATTGACTACCTATAATGGAGATTTGAACCAGAAATGTGTATCAAGACCTAGACCAGCGTCAATTGCTTCTGCTACTCATATGACTGTAAATCAGCTTTTAGATAATGGAAAACAATTAATTTTATTGTTTGATTATGAAAGTGGAGACCCAGCTACTATTGAAGCTAATTATCCTGTTTGGTGTAATAAATCTGACGATGCAATTAATGGTATTTTAATTGGTCCTTGGGAGAGTTTTCAGAATGTCGATGATTTGGTAAAAGAAATGGGGAAATGGCAAGAAAAGTGTAAGTCCAGTGAGGCTTTATTTATTTTACAAGGTATTTTAACCGTAAATGGAATACCTCCTGCACGTAGTGTGGAAGAGTTTTCAAAAGATAGTAATCAGTATATATTAGATTGGATAGCCAACGAAGGAATTAAAAATAGATTAAACCTACTATATCTAAACTTTGTTGGTGAGAGCTATAGTAAAACTTGGACTGAGAATAGCTATGTACAAATGACAATGGATTTAAATAAAGAAATACATAAAAATAAAATAAATATCGGTGTCTCTTAACCAAGACATTCGAGGGATGGAAGGGTATTACAAACTGACCAATGGTAATTTGTAAATAACTGTTGCGTGTGTGAATAGTAAAATACCACTAATAAAACTATACTTTTTAAAACATTTTTTTGATGCAACAAATCTGTTGCAATATATTTTAACGTAGTTGCTGATCTAAATTCTCAGTAAAATTTCTAATAAGTATTTTCTCATAGATACCACTAAACTTATCTAGATTCATATTTAGAAATTTAACCAATTGGAAAGCTTCAAAATAGTCAATTGTATATTTCTTTTTTTTAGATTTCTCCTTAATAGTTAATAGCTTTTTTTTGAAATTGATAATTAATAAATTCAAGAT
>JAESUF010000236.1 GCA_016763215.1 Flavobacteriaceae bacterium | reverse complement strand
TCGTCGTCTTCGATGAATTCCAAAGCCTGTTCCAGAGTGTGTTTCACTGGTGGAGTTAGGTTGATGGCTTCATCCGTACCCGATGCGCGCACGTTAGTTAAACAAAATGTACTGTTATTTTTATCAATCAACTCCGTGAAAAGATTGGTGTGATGTTTGGAAACCCAGAAACAACCACAGGAGGAAATGCATTAAAATTTTATGCTTCTGTACGTTTAGATATTAGAAGAAGAACTCAAATTAAAGATGGAGACCGAGTAATTGGAAATCAGACAAAAGTAAAAGTGGTGAAAAACAAAGTAGCACCACCGTTTCAAATAGCAGAATTTGATATCATGTATGGAGAAGGGATTTCTAAAGTGGGTGAAGTTTTAGATCTCGGTGTAGAGCTCGGAATTATCAAAAAAAGTGGATCATGGTTTAGTTACGGAGACACAAAGTTAGGACAAGGAAGGGATGCAGTAAAAGGATTGATAAAAGACAACCCAGAACTAGCAGAAGAGCTGGAAGGAAAGATTAAAGACGCAATTGACAATCAGGAGTAACTAATTTAAAAGATAATTATAAAACTGCTGTAGATAGGTTATTTCTACAGCAGTTTTTTTATTTTATGATGATTCATATTACACAGAATATAGCTTTAAAACCAATAACAATATTAGATTCAAAAGATTTATACAATCTAATGAAAGAAATATATCCTTTAGCATATAAACACTTTTGGAAAGATGAAGGGAGTTGGTATGTAGAAAATCAATATTCTGAAAATAATATTAAAAAAGAATTATTAGAAGAGAATGCAGACTATTATTTTGTGGTTTTTAAAGATCAAACCGTTGGTAATTTTAGAATTCTATGGGATAAAAAGTTGTTGGGTTTAGAAAATAAAAAAACACTAAAACTTCATCGAATATATTTACACTCGAAAACTCAAGGACAAGGAATAGGTAATACCATACTTGTTTGGTTAGAAGAAACTGCTAGAAAAAAAGGGTATGAAATAATTTGGTTAGATACGATGGATGAGCAACCACAAGCGTTTCAATTTTATAAAAAAAAAGGGTATCAATATCATTCACATACCTTTTTAGACTTTGAACTATTATATAATAATGTTCGAAAAATGAGTCAGGTTTACAAAGAAATATAAATACCTAGTTTGTCTTTTGATTAACTGTATTTTAAAAAAAGAGGTTATCAGTAGCTTTTTCTAATGTGAAAATTAAACACCAGTGCTCCCAAAACCACCAGTACCTCGTTCAGTTTCATTTAAAACTTCAACACGGTTCCAAACAACACGCTCATGTTTTGCAATCACTAATTGAGCCACTCGTTCACCATCTTGAATTACAAAATTTTCATTCGATAAATTGACTAAAATCACACCTATTTCTCCTCTGTAGTCTGCGTCTACTGTTCCCGGACTGTTTAATACAGTGATTCCCTTTTTTGCAGCGAGTCCACTTCTCGGGCGAACTTGTGCTTCAAAACCAGCAGGTAAGGCAATAAACAATCCTGTTTTTACAATAGCTCTTTCCAAAGGTTTTAATGTAATTGCTTCGTCAATGTTAGCTCGTAAATCCATTCCCGCAGATTGTTCCGTTTCATAGGCAGGGGTTTGATGCTTTGATTTATTGATAATTTGTACAGTCATTTAGGTGTCTTTTAATGTATAACCCTGGTTTCTTTAGAAAGTAAATGCTAGAGCACCAGAAGAGCAACAAATATAATAATTCACCCTAGTTTAGTGTAATAGATATTAGAATTATTACTTTTGAAATCAACAAACAATTAATTACATGAGTGTACATCCTAAAATAGCGGTCTTAGGCGGCGGAAGCTGGGCAACGGCTATTGTAAAAATGCTTTCTGAAAATCTAGATACCATTGGGTGGTATATGCGAAGTGAGTATGCTGTTGAACATATAAAAAGAAATAAACACAATCCAAGTTATTTAAGTTCTGCTGAACTGCACCCAGAACAATTGGATTTATCTGCAGATATTAATGCAACTGTTAAAAATTATGATGTTTTAATTTTTGCAATTCCCTCTGCTTTTTTAAAAAGTGAGTTGGATAAGCTAACAGAATCGTTAGAAGGGAAAATAATTTTTTCTGCCATTAAAGGAATTGTTCCTGAAACAGGATATATTGTAGGAGAACATTTTTCTGAAACCTATAAAATACCTTTTGAAAATATTGGAGTTATTACCGGACCATGTCATGCAGAAGAAGTTGCTATGGAGCGTCTTTCCTATTTAACAATTGCTTGTCAAGATCAGGAAAAAGCCAAAAAGGTAGGAGATTGCTTAAAAGGGAGATATATAAGAACTAAAATATCTGACGATATTATAGGAACAGGATATGCTGCGATGTTGAAAAACATCTATGCAATAGCCGCGGGAATTTATCATGGATTAGGCTATGGGGATAACTTTCAATCGGTGTTGATGAGTAACTCAATTCGTGAGATGAAACGTTTCATCCGAAAAGTCCATAAAATGAAAAGAAACATTAACAATTCTGCTTACTTAGGAGATTTGTTGGTAACTGGGTATTCTACTTTCAGTAGAAATAGAATGTTTGGTAATATGATAGGAAAAGGATATACGGTAAAATCTGCAATGTTTGAAATGAGCATGGTAGCAGAAGGATATTATGCTACAAAAAGCGCCTATATAATCAACCAAGATAAGGGTGCGAGAACCCCTATTATAGACGCAGTTTATAGCGTTTTATACGATGGGAAAGAAGCTAAAATAGTTTTTGATAAACTTACGTATAAGCTAAACTAAGACCTCTTTCTTTGTTTTAAAAAGATGATCATTAAGCGCATTTAAAGCAGCGCTTTTATGTGATGTCTTTACTAATAATGAAATATTATAATTACTTCCTCCATAAGAAATCATACGTATCGGAATGTGTTTCAATGCATCAAAAACACGAGTACTTATCCCTTCTTTATTTTGAGAAAAATTACCCGCAACACAAACAATGCTTAATCCTGTATCTACATCTACCGTTCCAAACTCTTGAAGCGAATTTTTAATTTCTGATAAGTATTTATTGTTATCTATTGTTAAAGAAACAGCGACTTCAGAGGTTGTAATCATATCAATTGGTGTTTGATAGGTTTCAAAAACTTCAAACACTTGTTTTAAGAAACCATAGGCCAATAACATCCTATAAGATTTAATCTTAATTGCAGTAATTCCATCTTTAGCTGCAATTGAAGCAACTCCTTTGTTAACAGTAAAATTTTTAATAATGGTTCCTTTTTTTTCAGGATGAAAGGTGTTTTTTAAACGAACAGGAATGTTTTTTTCTTTTGCTGGATATAAGCTTTGAGGATGCAAAATCTTAGCGCCAAAATAAGCAAGTTCAGCAGCTTCATCGAATGATATTTCTTCAAGAGAGAATGTATTATCTACATACCTTGGGTCATTATTATGCATTCCATCAATATCTGTCCAAATTTGTATTTCTTCAGCATCTATCGCGGCACCAATTAACGATGCTGTATAATCACTCCCTCCCCTTTCTAAATTTGAAATTTGTTTGTCGTAATTCATGCAAATGAACCCTTGAGTAATATATGTATGAGAGGGGGTTTCTTTCATACAAGAAATAATTTTTTTAGAAATCAAAGGAACGGTCGGCTCGTTGTTTTTATTTAAAGACATAAAGTCCAACGCAGAAATTAAAGAACTTTGAAATTTATTATCTTGTAGGAAAAATTGAAAAATATTTGTAGAGATAAACTCTCCTTGAGCAATGATTTTTCGCGTACTTTCTTCATTAAAAGGAAGCTGAAGTAAAGATCGAATTTCATTTATTTTTAAAGCAATAAAATTTTGAGCAACCAGTAAAAAAGCTGCTGTTTTAAAAAGAGGGTTAACTACTAATAAACACTTCTCCTGTAGTTGAACTAATAAAAGAGGAATATTTTCACCCCCTTTTTCATATTGATTGTTAATTTCTACCAATAGATTTGTAACCCCTGAGAAAGCAGATAAAACAATAATTTTATTTCTACTCTCAGAGGAAATAATATCGAGAACCTTCTCAATGCTTTCTGAACTTCCTACAGAAGTTCCACCAAACTTCATTACGATCACACCTATATAATTTTATACAAAATAAAAGGAAGGACAGCAGATGTCCAATTTTATTTAATATTTTTACAAAACACAACAGGTTGTTATATATTTAACAAAACACAATTGAATGAAAACAATTCAAGAAGCAGTAGAAAAAACGATTCGCAAGACACCTTTTATTGAAGAAGCGTTGAATGAAAAATTAATTAATGTCTCTTCATTGGCAAGAGTTATTCTGCCCGAAGTATCTAAGTTGCTTCAAAAAGAGGTAAAAGTTGGAGCAGTGATGA
>JAESUF010000235.1 GCA_016763215.1 Flavobacteriaceae bacterium | reverse complement strand
GTCCAGCTTCTGCAACAATTTCGGCTTCTTTTTTGTGCAATTTTGCATTCAGAACTTGGTGTTGGATTTTTCTTAATTGTAAAGCTTTAGACAATAACTGAGAAATTTCAACAGAAGTAGTTCCTACTAATACGGGTCTACCTTGTTCAACTAATTGAACAACATCTTCAATTACAGCGTTGTATTTTTCACGTGTTGTTTTGTAAATAAAATCCTCTTTATCATCTCTTAATAAAGGTCTATTTGTAGGGATTTCTACAACATCTAACTTGTAAATTTCCCAAAGCTCTCCAGCTTCAGTAACTGCAGTACCTGTCATTCCTGACAACTTACGGTACATTCTAAAATAATTTTGTAAGGTTACTGTTGCAAAAGTTTGTGTAGCATCTTCAATCTTTACATTTTCTTTTGCTTCAATCGCTTGATGCAATCCATCAGAGTAACGACGACCGTCCATAATACGACCTGTTTGTTCATCAACAATCATTACTTTATTCTCTACAACAACATATTCTGTATCTTTTTCAAATAAGCTGTAGGCTTTGAAAAGCTGATTCATCGTATGAATACGTTCGCTTTTTATACTAAAGTCTTTGTATAAATTTTCTTTTTCTTCAGCTTTTTTCTCAGGAGTATTTTCACTAGCATCAATTTTACCGACTTTTACGCCTAAATCTGGTAATACAAAGAAATCTTCATCACTAGTATTTGTAGATAACTGGGCAATTCCTTTGTCTGATAAATCGATAGAATTATTTTTTTCTTCAATAACATACCGCAATTCAGCATCTACTTGTGGCATCAATTTGTTATTGTCTGCCATATAGGTGTTCTCAGTTTTTTGCAAAATCTGTTTTACTCCTTCCAGAGATAAAAATTTGATTAAAGCTTTATTCTTTGGGATTCCTCTATAAACACGGAGCAATAAAAAACCACCATCTTTGGTGTTTCCATCTGCAATAAGCTTTTTGGCCTCAGCCAAAACTCCTATAAGGTATTTGTTTTGTAAAGTAACTAAATCAGAAACCAAAGGTTTTAATTCGTTAAACTCATGACGATCACCTTGTGGTACAGGTCCAGAAATAATAAGTGGAGTTCTTGCATCATCAATTAATACAGAATCAACCTCATCAATAATCGCATAATTTGGAGCTCTTTGTACTAAGTCTTCTTTAGAACTGGCCATATTATCACGCAAGTAATCAAAACCAAACTCATTGTTGGTTCCATACGTAATATCTGCATTATAGGCTTTTCTTCTTTCTTCAGTATTTGGTTGATGAAAATCAATACAATCTGTGCTTAGTCCGTGAAATTCAAACATAGGCGCCATCCAAGCTCTATCACGTTTTGCTAGATAATCATTTACAGTAACTAGATGAACTCCTTTTCCTGTTAAAGCATTTAGATAAACAGGTAAGGTAGATACCAATGTTTTCCCCTCTCCAGTCATCATCTCAGCAATCTTCCCTTGGTGCAATACAGACCCTCCAATTAATTGAACATCATAATGAACCATGTCCCAAACAATAGGTTTACCAGCAGCATCCCATGAGTTTTGCCAAAATGCCTTATCTCCTTCTAAAACTACATGATCTCTTGTACTAGAAAGTTCTCTGTCAAAAGGAGTTGCAGTTACTTCTATTTCTTCATTTTCTACAAAACGTTTTGCTGTCTCTTTAACAACGGCAAAAGCTTCAGGCATAATTTCTTGAAGTACAGCTTCAGATACTTTGTATATTTCGTCTTTTAAATTGTCTATTTCAGTATAAATACCTTCTTGACTATCGATATCTGCTTCTGTAGCATCTTTTTCTAATTGAATGATTTGTTCATTAATGACTTTCGTTGCCTCAGAAATTCTTTGCTTGAATTCACTCGTTTTGTTTCTCAACGCATCATTAGACAAGTTAGCCATTGAAGTATCAAAGGCTTTTACATCATCTATGATAGGTTGTAATATTTTAAGGTCTTTTTGTTGTTTGTCTCCAACAAATATTTTAATTACTGAATTTAAGATACTCATTCTCTATAGTGTGTTTTGTCCCTTTTTTCTCTTTCTATAAGGGATTTTAAAAGTAAACAAAAAAAAAGCCTCAGTAGAGACTTTTTTTTGTATTGATTGTGTTTTTTTAATATTCATCTTCGTTCCAGAGATAATCATCTTCGGTCGGATAGTCTGGCCAAATTTCTATAATGGAATCATACGAGTCGCCTTCATCTTCAATCTCTTGTAAATTCTCGGCAACTTCAAGCGGTGCACCTGTACGAATAGCGTAATCAATTAGCTCATCTTTTGTTGCTGGCCAAGGAGCATCTGCTAAATAAGATGCAAGTTCTAGAGTCCAATACATTTTTTTGGGTTTTAATTTTTCTGCAAAAGTAAATTTTTTACTCAAAAAGTCAAGTTTTTTTGGATATATATATCAATAAAAAAAGAACTTTTTTATAATTTCTCAGGAATCCATTGAATTTCCTGTGCTGATAAGTCTAGTGACAACTTCCGTGCCAGCACAAAAAGATAGTCAGAAAGTCGGTTTAAATATGTCAAAATATTTGGATGAATAGAATCTTCGTCACTTAAAGACACCGATAAACGCTCTGCTCTTCTACAAACACACCTCGCAATGTGACAGAATGACACGGTTGTATGCCCTCCAGGCAATATAAAATGTGTCATTTGTGGAAGCTTGGTGTTCATAAAATCGATTTCATCTTCTAAAAATTGAATAGAAGTATCGTTTATTTTAGGAATATTCAATCGTTCTTTCCCGCTTTTCAATGTTTCTTTCTCTGGTGGAGTTGCCAACATTGCGCCTAAAGTAAATAAATCATTCTGAATTTTGATAAGAGCATTTTTGGTTTCTGTATCAATTGATTGGTCTTTAATTAAACCAATATATGAGTTTAATTCATCGACAGTACCGTAAGACTCTATTCGTAAGTGATGTTTTGGAACTCTTGTCCCTCCAAATAGAGCAGTAGTTCCTTTATCTCCTGTTTTTGTGTAAATTTTCATAATAACAAATTTAAGTCTTTAAATTCTGATGGTAAAGTGTTCTTTTTGTTGTTCTTTTCTAAAAAAAACAAATCCCCATTGGAATGTATCAATAGTAACCGTTACAATAGGATTATTTTTAATTTCTGCCCAAGCATCTTCCATTCCCTTACTCCAATGAATGTCATCAAAAAGGAAGACAGAGTCATTGTGAATTGATGGTAAAGCTGCGTTGAAATAATCTAGGGTCGCTTTTTTTGTATGATTTCCATCAAAATAAATGAAATCATAGCTATTATTTTGAAAGAGCTTTGGGAGTACTGTTTTAAAATTGCCAATAGTTAATTTAATATTTTGAAGGCTATAGTTCTTAAACAGGGTCTCTGCAATTTCACCAGTTCTTTTACACCCCTCAATAGAAGTAATTCTAGAATTAGGCGCAGCTAATGATAGTACTGAACTTCCTAACCCAAGAGAAGTTCCAATTTCTATAATTGACTTTGGTTGAAAATAACGAATGACATTATACAAGAGTGCTGCTCTTTTTTTTGAAATACCAGCATACTTTGCAATTTTTGAAACTTGTCGTGTGTTTGATTTGAATACTTTAGACCCTGCTCCAAAATCTTCGATCTCAATGTTTGAAGTATCGGAAAAAAGATTTTTTCTAATTTGATAAAAAACGGTTAGGTCTTTTGTATGCTGTTTTTTATAGAAACATTCTGTCACCAAATGATAAACAAAAGGAGAATGAACTCCATGATGGTTTTTTGATTTCAATAAAAATTTCAGATATGAGACAATTTTAGAAAACAATTTCTTTTTAATTTAAGGACGAAATTAATAGAAAATTTATTGGGTTCCGCTTATAAAAATTATATTTGTCTTTACTAACTAGTATAATATGAGAAAAACGCTCCTATTCCTGACAATTATTTGTTTTTTATCTTCTTGCGTACCTAACAAGGATTTAATTTATTTACAAGGACAACCGGTTTCTAAAAAAGAAATTCACAAAATTAACAACGCTCCATACAAGTTACAGGTAGATGATATTATAACAATTGAAATAATGGCCAATGATAAAGAATTGGTAAGCTTGTTCTTAAAAGCAGGAACAAACAATAATACTAGTCAAACATTAAATCAGTCTACCGGTTATTTTTCGGGTTATTCTGTCGATAGACACGGAAATATTAGAATGCCTTATTTTGGAGAGATTAATGTTCTTGGTTATACCACGAAAGAGGTCCGATTGAAAATTGAAGAAAAGTTGGCTGAAGTATTTGAACCTGGTGAAGACTATTTTGTTACCGTAAAGTTAGACGGTATAAAATATACAATAATGGGAGAAGTAGCAAGACCTGGAACCAATGTGATTTACCAAAATAGAGTAAGTATACTAGAAGCAATTACTAATTCTGGTGATATTACAGTTACAGGAAACCGGAAGAGCGTACAAGTAATTCGTTTTACACCGACCGGGACTAAGAAGTTTGAGATTGATTTGACAAATATAGAAGCATTGAGTTCTGATGTTTTTTATATAAAACCTAACGATTACATTAACGTAATGCCATTACGTCAAAAATCTTGGGGAACAGGAACAACAGGATTGCAATCGTTAACAACGTTTGTTTCTTTATTCACATTAGTAACATCTACTATTTTAATTATTAGAGGATTATAATTCATGAGTAACAAT
>JAESUF010000234.1 GCA_016763215.1 Flavobacteriaceae bacterium | reverse complement strand
TGAAGAGATTGTTCGCTAAATCCCAAGCTTCTTTATTTTGCATGGTTCTGTGTGTTCTATATCCATAAAGATTGTTAATCTTTTTAGGAGGGAAAAAATAAAAGATTAAACTGATAATAAACAGCAATCCATTAACACTTAAAACATAGACGTAAGCACTCATAATTATTTGGTTTTTGGTCTCATTAATCCTTCTTGAGCAACAGTGGCAACTAATTTTCCATCTCTAGTAAAGATATTCCCCATTGCAAGACCTCGTGCTCCAGAGGTACTAGGAGAAACTGCAGAGAATAACATCCAATCATCAAAATCAAAATCACGAGAAAACCACATAGAATGATCTAGACTTGCCATTTGTGTATTCCCGAAATGTGCTTTGCTTGCATTTGGTTTTAATGCTGCGCTTAGAATGTTATAGTCAGAAATATAGGTTAGTATTTGTTGTTTCAATGGTAAGCTTAAATGACTAGATTCCCCTTTCAGTTTAAACCAAACATCTTCTACAGCTGGTAAATCTTTTTTCTCCATCGGATTTTGAATTTCTACAGGCTTAAATTCTACGGGCCTTTCAATACTCAAAAAATCCTTCATCTTATTCGGTAAAAAATCACCAAACTGTTCTAGCATATCACTCCAACTTAACAATTCTTCAGGTTGTTTTATCTGTTGTCTAATTTCTTCTTGATGTTCATATCCGTCTTCTCTTTTATGAAAAGAAGCAGCTAAAATAAAAATAGTCTTCTCTTTTTGCATAGCAGTTACCCGTCTGGTTGAAAAACTACCACCATTTCTCATTTCAGTTACTTTATAAGTAATAGGGATTGTTAAATCGCCAGGTAATAAAAAATAAGAATGCAGTGAATGCACAATTCTATCTTCAGGAATTGTTTTATAAGCTGCATGTAATGCTTGAGCTAAAACCTGACCGCCAAAAACATTTGGACTTCCAATGGTTTTACTGATTCCTGTGTATGTGTTTTTATCAATTTCTTCAAGAGATAAAATATCGATTAAATCGTTAATTGTTTTCATGAATATGTTTCACCGATTTGAACGGAAATTTTTGATTGAATTCTGATGGTTGAATTCGTAACAAAAATAATTTTAAAATTTTGTTTGTCACTGATTTTTTATGACGAATGTAAATAGTAAGATCTTCAGGAATTGCACCTATAGAACTTTTAATTTCGCTTGCGGTTCTCCCAAAATTAAGAATACTCACCTTATTTTTAATTCCTAAATCTACATAATCATATAGCATTCTTTGATAGATCGCATGACTCCTGTTAAATTGATAATCGATTCCTACAAAATGAGCATCGATTGTTTTTTGATTGATAATTCCAGACATAAAACCAACCATTTTTTTATCCAACCAGTAGGTCTTTAAAAAATAGTTGTCTTTAAAATATTTTTTAAAATCGATATACATTCGTAAATCAAATTTGCCTAGATTGAAACTAGCTTTCGAAGTAACAGTCTTGTAAAGTGAGGTGATTTCAGGTAACAATTCAACAATATTATCATTTGTAACTTCAATAACTTTTAAGGGAGAACTCAGGCTGATGGCTTTTTTCGCTTTTACTCTAAATTTTGTTTTAAAACTAGCCAAATAATCATCAAAATTCTTCCATTCTTTTGGAATAAATAACTTCATATTAGGCTCTATTTGAAAAGCATAATAGTTTAAATCAAAAAGTTCATTGGTAATATCTAGAGAATCCTTAGTGAAGTCTTTCATTAAGAATAAGTCGATCTTGTTTTTATAGAGAGAATTGCTCTCTGTATATTGTGTAATTGCTTTTGCAATTTTTTTAATGACCTTCTTTTTTTGTTGATTTTCTTTGATGAAAACTCCATGTTCTCCGCTCACAAAAGAATTTCCGCTAATCAGTATTTTTAACGGTTTTTCCTTTGGGAGTATCTTGAGTTTTCGTGCAAAATGGGCAACTTTTTTTAGGATGTTTTCAAGATTTTTTTCGATTTCATTAATAAAGAAATCGATCACCTGTACTGTTGTAAATGCAATTGCTTTTTCATCTTTGTCTTGCAAGACAACATAGAAAAATGAAATGTGAGTATTGTTTTTTTCTAGAGCGGCTAAAAAATTAGGGTGGAAATAATAATTGTTGGTACAACCAAGCTCATTCCAAATACTCTTTGGAATTGAATTGATATCCTCAAAATAAAGGATGTTTTTTGGTTGACTGCAATTAATCAAAAGAGCTGAATTATTTTGTTAAAGATAAAAAAGGCAGATGTAATATCTGGTAAAGAAAATATAAAATACATTGCTCTTATTTTTATTTATTCTAAATAAATGTTTAATCTTGCAATTGAATTCTTTTTATGATTGTATTTTATACAGAGCAAAACCCAGTAAAACAGTTAGTAATAACTAGTTGTGACACTGTCTGTACTTCAAATTGTATAAAGCCGAAAAGTAAATGTTGTTTTAAGTACAAAAAAAAGGGCATCAACTGTAAGCGATGCCCCAATATTTTATTACAACAAGCTTCTTAAATTACTTAAAAGCATTTAAACCTGTTATATCCATTCCTGTAATTAATAGGTGAATATCGTGTGTTCCTTCATAGGTAATTACACTTTCTAAATTCATTGAATGACGCATAATAGAATATTCTCCAGTAATTCCCATTCCACCTAACATTTGTCTAGCTTCTCGAGCAATATTGATAGCCATATCTACATTATTTCTTTTCGCCATCGAAATTTGAGGAGAAGTAGCTCTTCCTTCATTACGTAAAACTCCCAAACGCCACGTTAATAATTGTGCTTTAGTAATTTCAGTAATCATTTCTGCTAATTTCTTTTGTTGTAATTGAAATTGCCCAATAGGCTTTCCAAATTGAATACGTTCTTTACTATAGCGTAAAGCTGTATCATAGCAGTCCATAGCTGCTCCAATTGCTCCCCAAGCGATACCTTAACGAGCAGAATCTAAGCAACCTAATGGCGCTCCTAATCCAGATTTGTTAGGCAATAAATTTTCTTTAGGCACTTTTACATTGTCAAAGATCAATTCTCCAGTAGAAGAAGCTCGTAAAGACCATTTGTTATGAGTCTCTGGAGTAGAAAACCCTTCCATTCCACGTTCTACAATTAAACCATGAATTCGTCCTTCTTCATTTTTTGCCCATACCACAGCTACTTGTGCAAAAGGAGCGTTAGAAATCCACATTTTAGCACCATTTAAAAGATAATGATCTCCC
>JAESUF010000233.1 GCA_016763215.1 Flavobacteriaceae bacterium | reverse complement strand
CAAAAGATAGAATTGCTTTTATAGACATTGGAATTCGCTCAATCAATTAGCTTTCTCCAACTTTACTCCATTCTCCCAAAACAAAATCAACTTGTCTTCCTTTTGAATAGTTTCCTCCTACACCAAATCGAAAACGAGCATATTGCTGTGTGCTTAATTTATCTTGAATGTCTTTGAGCCCATTATGTCCTCCTGCACTTCCTTTTATTTTGATTCGGATCGCTCCAAAGTCAATGTTTACATCATCTGTAACCACCAATACATTCTCTATTTGAATTTTTTCTTTGGTCATCCAATACTTTAGAGACTTTCCACTCAAATTCATATAAGTGCTTGGTTTCAGTAAAAAAAACGTTTTCCCTTTGTATCGAAAATTGGAAATATCTCCGAGTTTATCCGTTTCAAATGTAGCTTTATGTTCTTTTGCCAATGCATCTACAATCTGAAAACCAATATTATGACGAGTGTTTCCATACTTCTCCCCAATATTTCCAAGGCCAACAATCAAAAATTTTTTCATGAGTTCTTCTTTATCCTCTTTTGGTTTTTTAGAAAAGAATTTAAGGATATTCATTTTGTAAAAATAGCAAAATAAAAAAGCGCTACAATAATGTAGCGCTTTCTATTTTATTGAATGCTTTTATGTTATTCTGCAGCAGCTTCTGTTGTTGCTTCTTCTGCAACTTCTTCACCTTCAGCTTCAGCTTCATCATCAACAGCATTACGAGAAGTTCTAACTTGAACAACTACTGTATTGTCTGGGTGCATGAATGCAAATTTTTCAGTAGGTAATTCGGTTACGAATACTTTACTTCCGATTGTTAACTCAGAGATATCTACGTTTACAAAGTCAGGTAAATTTACAGGAATTGCTTTTACTCTTAACTTACGGTTGGCAAAACGTAAAGAACCTCCGTTTAAAACTCCAGGAGAAGTTCCTAATAATCTTACAGGGATATTCATCGTAATTTCTTTATCCTCAAATAATTGATAAAAATCTACGTGTAAAATTCTATCTGTTACTGGGTGAAATTGGATGTCTTGTAAAATTGCTCCAAACTTTTCTCCTTCAAGTTCAATCAATGCAGTATATACATTTGGAGTATACACCAAGTTCTTGAACGCTTTTTCTTCAGCTGAAAAATGAACAGGTTTGTCTCCTCCGTATAATACGCAAGGTACCTTTCCAGCATTACGTAAGGCTTTGGTTGCTACCTTGCCCACGCTTTCTCTTTTAGATCCGTTAATTGTAATTGATTTCATTACTTTTTTACTTGTTTTTTGTTTACATTAAAAATTGGTCACTTATCGATGTATTGCGTTGAACTTTGTCCATTACATCAGCGAATAAGGGCGCGCAAGATACAACTTTAATCTTAGAAATTTCTTTCTTTAAAGGAATTGTATCAGAGACAATTAACTCGGTTAATTTTGAGTTCTGAATCTTATCATAAGCTCCTCCTGAAAGTATCGGATGTGTACAAATTGCGCGTACACTTAAAGCTCCTCTTTCTATCATCAAATCGGCTGCTCTAGCCAATGTTCCTCCTGTATCAATCATATCATCAACCAAAATTACATTCTTTCCTTTTACGTCTCCAATCAGCTCCATATGGCCAATAACATTCGCCTTTTTACGTTGCTTATAACAGATAACTACATCAGACATCAGGTACTTAGAATAGGCATAGGCTCTTTTAGAACCTCCCATATCTGGAGAAGCAATTGTCAAATTGTCCAATTTTAAGTTGTTGATGTATGACATAAAGATGGTAGAAGCAAACAAATGATCTACTGGTTTTTCAAAAAACCCTTGAATTTGATCGGCATGTAAATCCATTGTCATAATTCGAGTTGCCCCAGCAGCTTGTAACAAATTAGCAACTAATTTTGCTCCAATAGCGACTCTTGGTTGATCTTTTCTGTCTTGACGAGCCCATCCAAAATAAGGCATTACAGCAGTAATATGTCTAGCTGATGCTCTTTTTGCTGCAACTAACATCAATAACATTTGCATTAAATTATCTGCATTGGGAAATGTAGATCCGATAATAAAAACTCTACGTCCACGTACTGATTCTTCAAAGGCAGGCTGAAATTCGCCATCGCTAAAACGTGTTGTCTTTACTTTTCCTAATTCTGCTCCGTATTCTTTAGCAATTTTTTCAGCTAATTCAATACTTTGAGTACATGCAAAAATCTTCGCAGGTAATTGGTCTTGTGACATTTAGTTGTGTATTAATAGGTTTGTGTTGTTGTAAACGACAAAAATAAAATTATTTGGTGAGTTTAGAAGATATTTGAATGATTTAAAATAAAATATTTTATAGATTTGCAGTCTGAAATTGCTCGAGTGGCGGAATTGGTAGACGCGCTGGATTCAAAATCCAGTTTTTTCGGAAGTGCGGGTTCGATTCCCGCCTCGAGTACAGATAAAAAGCCAAGACAATCGTCTTGGTTTTTGTTTTCTTAAACAAACGAAGTTTACTTTAGTGGCCAAGAGGAAACAAAAAGAGTACAGCGATAGCTGGCTTTTTTCAAAATGTTTTGGCGGGAACTACCAATGGTGATTCCCGCCTCGAGCACAACTTAAAACCCTAATCACCTGTAGTACATTTGATTAGAGTTTTTTCTTTTTAAAAGAACTTCTGCTGCCTTTTGGTAAGCTTTTCAACACAGAGAACCAGAAGTTATTACAATGCTCTTTCTAACTTATAGAGTATTTACCCCTACTCCTTGAGTACTTTTATTTACATGATTAAAAAGATGAGTCAGAATACCTCCCATACTAGTGCTTTTTTTAAACCTTATGTCAGTTGTTAAGTTGTAAAAGTATCGGCTTAATGATTTAACTTTTGTGGGACTAGACAATGAATTATTTTTCATGCATTCCAATAAGTTTTCTATTCTAGATTTGGTGCTTAAAATACGTTTAGCAATAACAGAACGCTCTTCAACTTTATACTGGTTAATAGAACTTTCTGTTAACTTCTCTTGAACTAAGCTAACCATCGGTAAATTCTCTTTAAAAAACTGAGGTAGATAAATTTTATAATTCCCTTCATAAGATTGTTGGTCAAAGTCAATTGCTCTTATTTTATAAACACAGTGATCAAAATCATGAAAAGGAACAATCACATAGTTATAAGACCTCATATCTCCCAAAAGTCGAACAAACGATCGTTCGTTAAATTTCACAAACTCTTTAGCAAGCTGAGATTTTTCTAAATCAGAACAAGAAGAGAGTCTTTTTTTCATAAACACATCACCTGGTATTCCGATAATATGTTCTTCAATAAGGGTGTCATTATAAGCTAAAAAATTAAGATGATTCGGCGAAAGAAGATGTTCTAATTCTAAGCCATATACGCGAGATGCATCAAATTTTTTAACATAGAAATAACTATAATTGTCATTTAAAATATTTCTTACTTTAACTCGAAAGGGTTTTGAATTTCCGAAACTACAATAATCTATAGCATCAATAGATAAGTGTTCTATAACATCCGAATTCCCGTCAGACATCAGAGTTGTATAAACTCTTTTCAACTCAAAATCAATCTCTTTTCTTTCATGCTCCCTATAATATACACGAAGCCAAAGAGTATCTTCTCCCTCCGAATCGAATATACTAATAGCGCCTGCATAACGCAATAAATCATCGTATGCTACTAAATCCTCATACAAACGATTATAATCTTTGAGGTATCTTCGTAAAGGGTTAGACAGAGAGTAAAATGGTTTTTTGCTAGAAATCATACATTCTTTTTTATACATGGTTTTTCGTTTTCTATGCTCGCTATTGTCTGTAGGGTTTTTAATACTGAATCTGGAGTTACAGAAATAGAATCAATTCCTTCCTCGACTAAAAATTTTGAGAAGTCTGGATAATCTGAAGGTGCTTGTCCGCAGATTCCTACTTTGGTTCCGGTTTTTTTCGCTATTTTAATTAAGTTAGAAATTGCTTTTTTAACAGCTGGAGATCTTTCATCGTATACATGAGCTACTAATTCTGAATCGCGATCTACCCCTAAAATTAATTGAGTTAAATCATTCGATCCAATAGAAAAACCATCAATATGTTCCGAAAATTCTTCTGCCATTAAAATATTAGAAGGCAACTCAGCCATAAGATATATTTGAAGCCCCGCTTCCCCTCTTTTTAATCCGAATGCGTCCATGATCCCATATACTTTTAGTAATTCTTCTACCGTTCTGCAAAAAGGGATCATAACCACAATGTT
>JAESUF010000232.1 GCA_016763215.1 Flavobacteriaceae bacterium | reverse complement strand
TTTTCTCAGCATACTACACTGCTTTTATAAACTGCTCAGATTGATAATACCCTTTCATTAAATTACTTTGTGCGTACAAAATGTTTTGAGGATAATTTGCTTCCTGTTCTAATCTTTCTAGCAAGGGGATTGCGTTTACCCATTCTTCTTTTTCAAGATAAATTTGAGACAATTTATTAAGAGCTTCTTCGCTAAATTCACTCTGGGCCTGAGTTATCACATATAGATAACTAGGCATTGCTGCTTCATGGTTGTTGATTTTGACCAACAACTGAGCTAGGTAAAAATTAGCTTGAAGTGCATGTAATCCGTTAGGAAATGCTTTGACATATTTGCCAAACCCTTCAATGGCCTTTTGAACATCATTCTCTAAGAATTTATTTTCGGCCGATTCATACATTGAGTCTTCTATGTCGGCATTTTTCACATCCATAAATGTGATTCCTTTTACCCAAACAGCATATTCATCTACAGTCCCTAAATCGATATGTACTCTTTCTGCATTAGAAACAGCTTCTTTTGCTTGACTTGAATTTGGGAATTTTGCAACAATTTGTTTGTAATTGGTTAATGCTTTTTCATTTTCATTATCATTGTAATACAGCAAGCCATTCCTTAACAAAGCTCTAGGATTGTAAGAGCTTCTAGGAAAATTATCAAATAACCTTTTGTATGCACCATGTGCTTCTTCATTCTCTTTTTGAGCGGTGTATGTATTTCCTAATTGAAACAGCGCATCGTCTCGAAAGTTTGACATTTCGAAATTGGTAATTAAACTTTCCATTTGAGTTATCTTATCCTCATTCTGATTGATAAAACCATGACTCATTGCCATTTGGTATTGCGCATAATCGGCACCTGTTCCATATTTGTCAACTACTTTTTTATAGGTAGCTATTGCTTGCCGATAATTTTTAATGGCGTAATAGCTATCACCAAACCGGATGGTTGCATCATCTTTTAAAGAAGGGTCAATGTTTTTTTTCTGAACAAAATTTCTAAAACTCTCTACAGCTTCAGCGTAATTTTTTAATTTAAAATTAGAATAACCAATGTTGTAATCTAACAAGATAAATTCATCATCATTATTTGGATTGTTATTTTTTTTGAAGGCAATAAATTTTGTTAAAGCTTTTTGAAAATCGCCCAATCTGTAATGTGTTTCTGCTTCCCAATAGTGTGCTTTGGATAGGACAACTTGATCTTTAGATTTTTGTCCTACGATAAAAAACGGTAGCGATTCTTGAAGTTTATTTAGATTGAATAACTGAATACCTCTATATAAAGAAACTTCAGATGTTAAAGCGATATTCTCTTTAGACCTCTTTTTAGATAAATAATCAAGAGCTCCTTGGTAATCTTGTTGATATAAATATGAGGTAATCACCAGTCCATTGATTTCTGCATAGCTTGGCGATTTAGGATATGTTTTTAGAAAGTCTTGTAATACTTCGGCTACACTTTTATAGGGGTTCCCTTCTTCATAGCTCAATTTCGCATAATTTAATGCAGCATCTTCTTTCACTTTTAAATCAAAGGACAATTCACTAGCACTTTTAAATGCATTTAAAGCTTCTGGTTTTTTTTCTAAATAGATATAACATTCTCCTAAATTATAGTATGCTTTTTGTGAGACATTGTTTTTTTGATCAATAATTCTGTTGAAATTCCTTACGGCATTTTCAAAATCATTTTGTTTGAAATATGCATATCCCAATTGATAATAATCGGTGTTATTCCATTTCCCTTTTTTTCCTCTGTACTCTCTTAAATATGGAATCGATTCTTCGTATTGTTTTAAATTGAAATAACTTTCACCGATAATTTTAGAAATCTCAGATTTTTCCTTTGGTTTTGCATTCTCTAATAATTTTTTTCCTACTTCGATACATTTTTCAAATCGCCCAGCTTTAAAACTTATATCTAGTAAATAGTAGGTGACTTCACTTTTGTAAGCTTGATCATCGGCAATTTCTTGCAATGTTTTTTCCGCTACTTCGTAATCTTCTTGTTTATAAGAAATATACCCGAAGTAATAACGAGAATCGTTTCCGTACTTAGGGTCGTTTATTAATGTAACAAATTTATTTTTTGCGAGATCTAAATTTCTAGTAGATAGAAAAGCATACCCCATTTTGAAGTTTAATTCTTTTCTGTTTCCATCTGAAAGCGCCTCTAAATTTACTTTTGAATACCATTTTAATGCGTAAGCTGCTTTTTTATTGGCAAAATAATAATTACCAACGTTAAAATATGCTTTGTCTTTTTTATTACTGTTTGGATGGTTCTCAACAAATTTTAAGACCTTCTTGTCTGCATTTGTTTGATTCAATCGAATAGAACACATAGCGTCAAAGTAATCAGCGTCTGCTTTTAATCGTAGTCTGCCCTCTGCATTTTCGGAGACTTCAGTAAAAGTTTTTTGAGCAGCAGCATATGCCTTACTATTAAACAACTTTACAGCATGGTTATAATCGGCCAAGAGATTAATATCTATTTCGGATTGTTGCCCATAAAGTTGAATTGATAGTATAGAAAATAAGAGGAAGGTTAGTTTTCTATAAAAAGAGCTGTATTTCATTGAGTGGTTTTTTGCCATTTGAATCTATAACGCACTTTTTTAATTTTTGTTGGATTTTCAATTTAAAAATCACAAGTGAGCATACATCAAAAATACTAAAAGCATCCGTATTTGTTTAAAATACAGCACAATCTTGTCAACTATTTTTAGTAAAAAATTATGTAGGTTTGTAAAAACTTCATTTATGTCCGATTCAATTTTACATTTAGAAAATGCAGACATCTATCAGCGAGATAATTTGGTGCTTTCTAAAGTGAATTTGACTATAAACAAAGGGGATTTTTTCTATTTAATAGGGAAAACAGGGAGCGGAAAAAGTAGCTTGATGAAAACTTTGTATGGAGACTTAACCTTACAAAGAGGCCTTGGAAGTATTGTTGGATTCGATTTGAAAAAGTTAAAAGAAAAAGACATTCCTTTTTTACGAAGAAAAATCGGAATTGTTTTTCAAGATTTTAAGTTGTTAAATGATCGAACGGTTTTTGATAATTTGTCTTTTGTCCTTAGAGCTACTGGCTGGAAAGATCAAAAGGAAATCAAAGAAAAGATAGAAGAGGTTCTAGATAGTGTAGGGATGAAAACTCAATACTATAAAAAGCCTTTTGAATTGTCTGGAGGAGAACAACAAAGAGTTGCCATTGCAAGAGCATTGTTGAATGATCCTGAGCTAATTTTGGCAGATGAACCTACCGGGAACCTAGACCCTAAAACTTCACTGGAAGTAATGGAATTGTTGAATCAAATTCATCAAAACGGTAAAAGTATTTTAATGGCTACCCACGATTATGCTTTGATCGTAAAGTTTCAACAAAAAACCATTAAGTGTGAGGGTGGCGAGTTATTTGAGATGGCTACAACTAGCTAAAAATAATATCTATTATTTTTTGAGCTCCAACTTTGGGGCTAAATCCTTTTAATGTATTCAACCTGTTCTGTATCATACTTTCTGTGAAATCTTTGTCATATAGCTCTTTTGTTTTTGACAAGAATTCTTCTCTGGTGTTTGCTAATTCACATAGGGGTTCCAATCCAGTATCTTGAATCATGAAATCATTAGCAATCACAAATTTTCCTTGATACAACGTGTTTAACAGCTTCAGTTTAATTCCTGTTTTCTGAAATGTAGGAAGCACATTAATATGTGCTTCTTGGAAAAGTTGAATTAGATCATTATCGCTTTTAAGTGAAGAGAAATGAATGTTTTTATATTTCTCAATCTGCTTAAAAACTTCTTTATTTTGGTAACTACTGGCAATCGTTAAATGGAAATCGGATTTTTTATATACCTCGATTAAAAAAAGTGCAGCCTTTACATTTTCAGAAACTAAAATATTTCCATGATATAGAATTTGCTTTCCTTTTGGTTTGTGTTTTGTGTAAATGTTTGCATCATGAAATGCTGGAATGTAAATACACTTTTCTCCATATTTTTTTTCGAAATAATCTTGTTCATATGGTGAGATGGTAAAAACACCATCAAGGTCATTTAAAATTCTCTCGTAATGTTTTAATTTTTTAGCTTCTCTTTTAAAGAATTTCTTTTTGAAAAGATTGGATTCACTTTTTGCCAACCCTTTGTAAAAATCATGTTCTATGTTATGGGCTCGCACATATTTTTTCTGATTCTTAAACGAATTTAAAGTGAGTATATATGTTGTGTGGAGTCCATCGAACAAAATAGGAGCATCAATTTTTTTTAGGTTTTTGATAAGTTTCGAATTCCCTCTACTTTTTACAATAAATGGTTCTGAAGAAACAAAGCTTTCAAAGAAAGAGTTTCGTTTATAATAAGCTACTTTTTTACAATACTTTTCTAGTTCCTCTTGTTTCCCTTTGCCATATTCAAAAACATGCAAATAGATTTCTACTCCTAAGCTAGCAAGTTCCTTAATTTTATAAAAAACATCAATGACACCACCATAGTTGGCTGGGTAGGGGACATCAAAAGATACGACATGCAAATTTTTTTTCATCTTCAACAAAAATATAATTTAAAAAATGAATACATTTATAAAACTTAAAATATAAGGTTTTCTGAAAAATACACGTGAAAATATAGGAGCATTGATAGCTAGGAGATTGGAGAATGAAAAACAGATGCTTAAACAGCAATTTTCAATGACGAGTAAGGATATTGGTTATTTAGTATTGGATGACCTTCTTCCTGAAGAATTAATTTCAGAGATTTATAATGCGTTTCCAAAACCAGAGGAAGCGACTGAGAAGAAAAATTTACGAGAGCAGAAATTTGTAGGTTATCAAATGGATCAATACCATCCTGTTTTGGAAGAAATTATCTATGCTTTTCAAGAGGATTGTGTCGTGTCATTGATCTCAGAAATTTGCGAAATAGAGAGTTTATTTCCGGACGAGTTTTTATATGCGGGAGGTATTTCTTTGATGACTCAGGGTGGGTTTTTAAACCCTCATTTAGACAATTCGTACGATAAGGATAGGAATCTATGGCGCGCTTTAAATTTATTGTATTATGCAAGTCCCGATTGGGAATTGGAAGATGGTGGAAATCTAGAATTATGGAACAATGGAGTAAAAGAGGAGCAAACTGTTATTGAAAGTAGATGTAACAGGTTAATTGTCATGGCTACACATCAAAAATCATGGCATTCTGTGAATAAAGTTCTATCTGACAAAACAAGGTGTTGCGTATCGAATTACTATTTTTCTGAGACCCCCTTAAAAGTTTCCGATACATTCCATGTGACTACTTTTAGAGGTAGACCTAAGGAAAGGGTGAAAGATTTTGTCTTACAATTGGATAGTAAACTACGAACTATAGTACGGAAAATTTTTAAAAATGGAGTGCAAAAAAAACCACATCAATATCAAAAATAATTAATTGATTGTTTTGAAAACCTGAATCAATTGCTTTTTTTCTACATCCCAATTCAATTCTGTTTTTGCTAGATTTAACTGAGAAGTATAGGTTTTTTCCGAAACTTTTTTGATTAATGAAGCAAGTTCTTCAGGGGTCCTTTTTATAAGGACTTCACCTACGTTGTAGTTTTCAATAATAGCTTTCATTTCAGGTAAATTCGAAACAATTACAGGGACATTTGCATGTATATAATCAAAGACCTTATTAGGTAATGCATATCTATAATTCAACCCTAGATCTTCCTCTAAGCTAATGCCAACAGAAGCATTTGGGGTTAATGTTCTTAGTTCTTTGGGCGTTTTCTTGTTTATAAATATCACCTTATTTTCTAAAGCAGATGTTGATGTATGTTCTTTCAAGTCTTGCAAGATGTCACCCTCGCCAATAATGTATAATAGGTATTCGTCTAAAAGAGACATGGTCTCAATCATTAATTCCAATCCTCTTCCAATATTTATGGCCCCTTGATAGAGAATGATTTTTTTATCTACCATAGATTGACCAAAAGAAGTGGTTTGTGTTTTTTGAGTAATAGGCAGGTTACGAATTACAGTTGCGGTAATCCCATAATGAGATTGATAGTGCTGTTTGATAGAATCACTAACGGTAATCACATGTTTTAATTTAGGGATGATTCTTTTTTCAAGACCCAACCAAATTTTTTTTACTCGAGGTCTATTTGATAACTCAGGAATTTCAGAAAATAACTCATGACTATCAAAAAACAATTCTTTATGTAGTAATTTACTAATAAGGTAATTGGGAAGTAAGGTGTCTAGGTCGTTGGAAAACAAGATGTTTTTTTTTGAAAACAATAAAAACAAAAACAAACGGAAATTATATTCAGCATAAAATAAAACTCCTTTGTTAAATAGTAAACGAAATCTCTTTGTCGAATAGCTTCTTTGAATTGGTAAGCTCTTTTTTAATCGTCTCCCAATTAAAAGAATGTCGTACCCCATTTCTGAAAGTGTACTGCATGTTTTGGAAACACGTTGGTCGGTCACTAAATCGTTTGTAACAGATACAATAATTCTTTTCAAAAGGAAAAATATTAGGGAAGCAAGATATAAAAAACCCACTCAATAAATTGAGTGGGAAAAATTGCTATGAAAAAGAATGATAAGAGGATTCTTATCAATATGTAAGACGACCAATCTTGGAATTTCTTACAAGTCTTTTTTGTTTTAACATTATTTTATGAAAATAGAGGCACCACAAGCTGAATTTTTCAAACGATGCTACATTAAAGAAATTTTAGAGGGTAGGCAATTGTCTAAAAGCTTGTGGTCATTGCTACTTATACTAGTACTAATGGTTGAAATCTATTCTTAAAAGTTATAATTTCTAGTGGTTATAAAATTGCATTCCTAAAGTTGCTTGATAATTATTGGTAAATAACGCAGCATTGTCCCAATGAGATCCTTGTGCCCATTGTGTACTACAACTGGTAGAAATCCATGCTGGCTCCCAGTAAATTAAGCCTTCCCCACCAACACTTTTAAGAATATTTTTTAATTGATTAAGATACTCTAATTGCCCTTGTTGTGAGGCAGGATATCCAGCAATCAATGCGCTCGATCCTAAAATGTTATTTGCGCTATCTGCATCTGTTAATGTAAAAGGT
>JAESUF010000231.1 GCA_016763215.1 Flavobacteriaceae bacterium | reverse complement strand
ATTAATTTGGGGAAGTTTTACGGATACTGGTGAATGTTGGTTTGAAGCAATATTTGAGTTGCCGAAACTCCGATTGGTGAATGCTACATTCAATTCTGAGAAGGAAGGAGCTGCAGAATTTATTGCCGAAACATTGCAAACAATTTTACAGGAAACCAGAAAATTAAATCCTGATTTTTTACAATTAGAAACAGGGTTTGTGGTGAAAACGAATTTATCCTTTCCAAGAGATTGGGGCTTGGGGAGCTCTTCTACACTTATTAATAATATCGCTACTTGGGCAGGTATTGATGCGTATGTATTATTATGGAATGCATTTTCAGGAAGTGGTTACGATATTGCCAATGCACAAAACAATACGCCGATTCTATACCAACTAGAGAATAAAAAACCAGTAGTAGTATCGATAGATTTTAATCCTTCATTTAAAGAAAATCTTTATTTTGTTCACTTGAATAAAAAACAGAATAGCAGAGAAGGGATTGCAAGGTATAAAGAGAAGAGAACTTCGATAGAAAATGAAAAGAAGAGGATTTCCGAAATTTCTGTTGAGCTAGCAAAAGCAACAACCTTGGTTGTATTTGAGAAATTGATAGAAGAGCATGAACAGATCATCAGCAATATTGTGAAATTAAAACCGGTTAAAGAAGAATTATTTTCGGACTATTTTGGTGCGATTAAAAGTTTGGGTGCATGGGGAGGAGATTTTGTTCTAGCAACAGGAAATGAAAACACATCAGCGTATTTTAAAGGAAAAGGATACACTACCGTTCTTTCATATTCTGAAATGGTATTATAGTAGTTTTTAGGGCTCGACTGCGCTCGGACCTGACAAATAATTAATAGAGTATCTCTTCGAACATTATTGAGAATTAAAATATATTTTAATTTGAAAATAAAAACGAAGTTTGCGAGAGGTTTGCAAGTAAATTATGAAAAAAGTAATCATCATTGGGGGAGGAGCAGCAGGGTTCTTTACGGCAATTAATGCCAAAGAAATGAATCCAGTATTGGACATCACAATTCTTGAGAAAGGAAAGAAGTGCTTCAGAAAGTAAAGGTTTCTGGTGGAGGACGCTGCAATGTAACGCACGCATGTTTTGAACCAAAAGAATTGGTGAAGTTCTACCCGAGAGGAGAGAAAGAGTTGTTGGGGCCTTTTCATCAGTTTATGACTGGTGATACATTTGAATGGTTTGAGAACAATGGAATTCCATTAAAAATAGAAAAAGACAATCGAGTTTTTCCAGAATCGAATTCTTCACAAACAATTATCGATTGTTTTTTAGGGAAAGTAAAAGAACTTAAAATACCCGTATTAAAGAATCATGGAGTAACCTCTGTTTTAAAAGAAGGCGAAACCTGGATAGTGAACACAAAAGAACAGCAATTTAGAGGTGATTTTTTAGTCATTGCAGCAGGAAGTAGTAAAAAAGTATGGGATTTGTCAGCATCACTAGATCATTCTATTATCCCACCAGTTCCGTCGTTGTTTACATTTAATATCAAAGATTTTAGAATCAAAGATTTGTTAGGAATTTCTGTTCCGAATGCTAGTGTAAAACTAGTAGATACAGATTTAGAAGCATTTGGACCTTTGTTAATTACGCATTGGGGAATGAGTGGGCCAGCTATTTTGAAGTTGTCAGCTTTTGGCGCGAGAATTTTAGCAGAAAGAAACTACGAATATAAAGTAGAGGTCAATTGGCTGTCGAGACCAACCAACAAGATTGCAAACGTTTTGCTGAATCTGAAAAAGAAGCAGCCTAAAAAACAAGTGATTTTACGATCTCCGTTTGAAGACATTCCAAAACGATTGTGGGAACGCTTTGTACTTGCCTCTCAAATTAGACAAACTCAAAATTGGGCTGATTTAAGCCATCTTCAAATCGAAAATTTAGCAAATCAACTCACAAAAAGCATTTTTGAAGCCAAAGGGAAAAGTACCTTTAAAGAAGAGTTTGTTACTGCTGGTGGAGTGGATTTAAAAGAAATCAATTTCAAAAAATTTGAAAGTAAGGTTCATCAAAATCTATTCTTTGCAGGCGAAGTGTTGAATATTGACGCCGTTACAGGTGGGTTCAATTTTCAAAATGCTTGGACTGGTGGCTTTCTTGTTGCAAAAGCGATTGCAGAAGAATAATTATTTTACTTTTAAGTATTTGTCAAACCATTTTACAAATTCTTTTCGGTCTTCATTCATGTTTTTCCAGCCATGACCTGCTTCTGGTTTTACGATAAGAGTTAGCTTCACTCCAATACTATCAAAATTTTTCTGAAGAATTTGAGATTGTTGCAATGGAACTGTAGTGTCTTTATCTCCATGGATAATATACGTAGGCGCATCATCTAAAGTTACTATTTGTGCTGGAGAAACTGAAATACTTTTTTTTCTAAGTGCTATTGAGTCTTTGATAGGTTTGTATACGAAATCTTTCGAATCAAAAACTTGAAATCTCATGGCTCCTAAAATGCGAAATCTGGTAAGTATAGCTTCATGTTCTAGGTGATTAAAATATGTATTTGGTTGCCACCAGTTTAGAAAGTCGGTAGGAGGATAAAATACAGCAACTGCTTGTACTTTAGAAGATACTTGTCTGACAGGATTTCTGGATTTTGGATCTTTTAGATCATCAGATGTACCAACAACCAACGATAAATGCCCGCCAGAAGAGCTTCCAGTAATTCCAATATGGTCTGGATCAATCCCGAACTTTTTTGCATTGTATCGTATATATTGAACGGCATGCTTAATATCTGTAGCAGCCTCTGCAAGATCAAATCTTGGACTAGAACCATGCATGACCATAAAAACAGTATAACCGCTTTCTAGAAAAGGGGTTGCTCTATCAGTTTTTCTACTTAATTTTGAATAACTAGAAATCCAATTTCCACTTACCACGCTAACAATTGCTTTACCATTGGTTTTTTCTGGTTTTAAAACAACCATTGTTAACGCCATCCCATGTTTCCGAGCATAAATGACTTCTTCATGCTCAGAAGAAACTTTTTCTTGAGCATTGCTATTAAAAGTCGTGAACGAAAGTAAAAAGAGGATATAAAATAATTTTTTCATGGGTTTTGTTCTTTGGTTAGTATATGAATGTAAAAATTGAATAAATTAGTAAATCAATTTTTATAATCTTCATTATATTCATACTTATTAGTAATTGTGAATATACAATTATTATTATTCTATGAATTTTCATTTATTGTTTCACAACATTAATGATAAGATGAGTTTTAATTCATTTTATCAGACGATAACGAAGTAAATTGAAAAAATTTTGAAAGTCAAGAGAAAAGAGGTACTCGGATTCTATTAAGGTATTTACCCCAATTCTCCACGATGCGGTTTGAGTGCATCTCTATACACTTTCATGTCAGAT
>JAESUF010000230.1 GCA_016763215.1 Flavobacteriaceae bacterium | reverse complement strand
GGAGCTATTGAAATTAAATCTGGGTATGGTTTAAGTGTTGCAAGTGAATTGAAAATGCTTCGAGTTGTTAAACGATTGAAAGAACGTTTTTCAATTCCAATCAAAGCTACTTTTTTAGGAGCACATGCAAGCCCTACTGAATATAAAGAAAATCGAGAAGGTTATATTTCTTTACTTATTAATGAAATGCTTCCAAAAATAGCAGCAGAAAAATTAGCCGATTTTATCGATGTTTTTTGTGAGAAAGGGTACTACACTACAGAAGAGACTGATCGAATCCTTAAGGCCGGTAAAAAGCATGGATTAACACCTAAAGTCCATGTAAATCAATTCAATTCTATTGGAGGTGTAGAAACGAGTACTAAAAATGGTGCACTCTCTGTAGATCATTTAGAAGTTTTAACTGATCATGACTTAGATATTTTAAAAGAGTCTAATACAATTCCAGTAGCACTTCCTTCTTGTTCTTTCTTTTTAGGGATACCCTATACCAATGCTAGAAAAATTATAGATAGTGGACTACCAATGGCCTTAGCTACAGATTACAACCCTGGATCTACTCCTTCTGTAAACATGAATTTTGTTGTTTCTTTAGCAAGTATAAAAATGAAAATGACTCCAGAAGAAGCGATCAATGCTGCAACTATTAATGGTGCTTACGCCTTAAATCTCTCTACAAAAGTAGGAAGTATTGCAAAAGGGAAGCATGCTAGTTTTAGCATTACAAAGCAATTAAAATCTTACAACTTTTTACCGTATAATTTTGGGAATCACTGTATTGATAAAGTTTATTTAAAAGGAAAAGAAATCGAGTAAATTATCGTTTCGGTTTAATAAAGTTAATCACCTTAGACATAAAGCTCTTTGGCTCTTCATTTTCATGATAGCCATTTCCGTATTTACCATAACCATATCCGTAGCCGTAGCCATATCCATAACCATATCCGTAACCGTATTTGTTTCTGATTGTGAAATCATTTAATACGTAACTGATGTTGGTTACTTCTTTGTTTATATACTTATCATCAATCATTTTCATCATTCCTTTTTCTGAATAATTTTGACGGACAACATAACATACTGCGTCAGCATATTTAAATAACCCTAAGGCATCCGATACCAATCCTACTGGCGGTGTATCGATAACAATATAATCGTAATCCTTCTCTAATTGATGTATTAAAGCATCACATTTATCATTTAAAAGTAATTCCGATGGGTTTGGTGGAATAGGGCCAGAGAGAATAATATCTAGATTAGGGATTTTTGATTCGGTAATAATTTCATCATAGCTTTTCTGATTGATTAAATAATTTACGACCCCTACTTCATTCTTTAAATCAAAATCAGAATAGATTTTAGGCTTTCTTAAATCCAATCCAATAAGTACTGTTTTCTTACCACTCAAAGCAAAAACAGTAGCCATATTGATAGATATCATCGTTTTCCCTTCTCCACTCACAGAAGATGTTAGTACTAATGTCTTGGATGTTTTTGTTGTATCATTTTTAAACAAGAATTGAATATTAGAACGCAAAGCTCTAAACGATTCAGCTACAGAAGACTTTGGTCTTTCAAAAACAGCTAAATTATTTACTCCTGTATTTCTACCAACAACCCCTAGTAAAGGTATTTGATACTTTTTTTCAAGATCATCAACCGTATGAATTTTATTGTCTAAAAGTTCACGAATAATAATATAAAACAAAGGGAATATAATCCCCAGCATAATTCCTAACATATAATTAAACCCAGGTTTTGGGTAGATAGGCCCTTCACCTAGATCCATAGCAGAATCTATGATTTTCACATCAGAAACACTCGCTTCAATAGCTGTTCCTGCTTCGTAACTTTTTTGTTTTAAATAACTGTAATAAAACTCAGAAAAACTATATTGTCTTTGAAACTTAATTAACTGTTGTTCTTTAACTGGAAGTAAATTCAACTCATTATCATAGTCAACAAGTTCTTTTTGTAACCTCTTTCTTGTATTCAACATAGCAACTCTATTATTCGCTATGTTTTCATACAGATTTTCTTTAAGTTGATTAATTTTTCTATCAATTTTTTTAATCAAAGGGTGACCACCTTTTACTGACTCCCTTAGAATTTCTCTTGTCGAAGATTCTAAGATTAAATTCCCAATAATTGATGTTACCTTCGAGTCACCTACCTCAATAAAAGCAGGTACAGGAACATTTCCATCATACACAGAATTAGCTCGAACATATAACTCAAGGGTTTTTAGGTCATATAAACTTCTATCAATTTTTTTTACTTGATTACTTAGTTCATTTGCTTGAGAAAATATTTCTCCTCCTTCCGAAGACAAATTATAAATATTGTTTTTCTTCTTATAATCTCCAATCTCATTTTCAATGGTGTCTAACCTAAGAGCTTCTAATCTAAATAGTTTTTCAATATAATCCTTTGTCTTTTTAGCATAACGTGTCTTTTGCTCTTGCTTTTCTTTTCTTAGTACATTGACCGTAGTATTTAAATAGTCTACAATTCTGTTCTTATTTGCCCCTTCCATTTGTAACCTCATCACAGAAGCTCCCTGGGTTACATTTGAAATCCGAATTCCTCTATATGAAACTACAGTTCCTTGTAAACTTTTGAAATTAATAAAAAACACTTGACCTGGAGCAATGAAATTTTGATCAGAAAAAACTTTAAAACTTAAAAAAGGTGTTTTTACATCTATTCCTTTGTGATCAAAAGAAAATTGTCCAGAATAGCTTAATTCTGTCGTTCTATATTTTGACTTAAGTCATTATCTGAATAACGAATCAATTGATTTTCTCCTGACTCATTAAAATCAACAGATAATTTAAATTGATTATTTTCTATCGTTTCAATTTTAATTAACTTCCCATACAGCTGATAGCCAGTGGTGTCTACTTTTATTCTAAAAGGGGTTTTACCATAAACATCTTCCTTTCGGTACTTACCTTCCTGTAAATAATCTACATAAAATTGTAGTTCAGATACTACCTTTTCATTATGGCTCCTAGAGTTCAGCATAACTTTAACTGTCTCTATAACATCACTTGCTCCACCCCAGTTGAATGTTAAATTAGTTCCAGTAGAAAACAACGGATTGTTTTCTTCCTTAACTGAAATCATTGTATTTAAACTAAATCGTTTCTGACGGTACCCATTCATAAATCTAGCAACAATCAATGCTATAATAATCGTTACCAAAAACAATTGCCAATACCCAAATATTTTAAAGATATAATATTTTACATCAAAAGAACTTTGTTGTTCGGAATTGCTCGTAGAGATATTAGAATTGTTACTCATGAATTATAATCCTCTAATAATTAAAAT
>JAESUF010000229.1 GCA_016763215.1 Flavobacteriaceae bacterium | reverse complement strand
TGATTCTTTGTTTAAAAACTTTCCTGATTTCCAACAAAAGAATACAAGAATAGCTGTATTTGGAAACTCTACAGTAAAAGCGGCTACCGATGCAGGATTGAAATGCAACATTACAGCACCAAGCCCTGAAACGCCATCAATGACAATGGCTTTAGAAAAATATATTAAAGAAGCTAATAAAAGGTAGTTTCAAAAATAATAAAAAAGGAACCGAGCTTAGGCTCGGTTTTTTTATGCAAATAAGGTAGCAAAAATCTCTTCTATCTTACCAACAAGAATCAATTTGATCTCTTTATCCTGGATAGAAATCTTATTGTACTTTGAGGTAACAAAAGTTTTATACCCTAATTTTCTAGCTTCTGTAATTCGTTGATCTATTTTAGAAACGGGTCTTATTTCCCCTGCTAGGCCAATTTCGGCAGCAAAGCAAACATCGGGAGATATTGCAATGTCTTTATTTGAGGAAAGGATAGAGGCAACTACAGCCAAATCAATAGCTGGGTCGTCAATACTAATCCCACCAGTGATATTTAAGAATACGTCTTTCGCACCCAATTGAAATCCCGCTCTTTTTTCCAAAACGGCTAAAACCATATGCAATCGCTTTAGGTTGTATCCCGTTGTTGTTCTTTGGGGAGTTCCATAAACAGCTGTACTAACCAATGCTTGAACCTCTATCATTAATGGACGAACTCCTTCCAAAGTTGAAGCGATGGCTGTTCCACTTAAGTCAGCATCTTTTTTTGAAATTAAAATTTCTGATGGATTGGAAACTTCCCGTAAACCATTGGAGAGCATTTCGTAGATTCCTAATTCTGCAGTAGAGCCAAAACGATTTTTTTGTGATCGTAAAATTCGATAGGTATGATTTCTGTCGCCTTCAAATTGTAAAACAACATCCACCATATGTTCTAAAATCTTTGGCCCTGCAATTTGTCCTTCTTTATTGATGTGACCAATTAATAAAACAGGTGTTGCAGTTTCTTTGGCATATTTGATCAATTCAGCGGTCGTTTCTCTAATTTGAGAAATACTTCCGGGCGAAGCATCAATTGCGTTTGTATGCAGTGTCTGAATAGAATCAATTACCAAAACGTCTGGATTCACTTCTTCAATATTTTTAAAGACTTGTTGTGTATTTGTTTCAGTTAATATCAAACAATTAGAGCTATTTTTTTGCAATCTTTCAGCCCTCATTTTTATTTGAGATTGACTTTCTTCTCCTGAAACATAAAGTACTTTGTGTGGAATTGCTAAAGCCACTTGTAAGATTAATGTGGATTTTCCAATACCAGGCTCACCTCCTAACAACGTTACAGATCCTTTTACTAAACCTCCACCCAAAACAGTATCTAGTTCATTGTTTAGCGTAAGAACTCTTTCTTCAGGGTTTAACTGAATCTGGTTAATTGTTAAAGGTTTTGAAATAGATTTGGCTGTGGTAGATTGTTTCCATTCTCGCGCGACCTCTTTTTGAATAATCTCTTCTACGATGGTATTCCATTCATTACACGTATTGCATTGCCCCATCCATTTTGTATGTTGAGTGCCACAATTTTGACAAAAAAAAGTAGTTTTAGCCTTGGCCATTTTATAAAGGTTTACACAAAGAAAAGAAAATTACTTTGCTTTGTTATAGATTGGTAAAGGTAAAAAAGAAAGCCCTCCAAAAACAACAACCATTGCTGTTTGCCCTGTCCACATAACCCAACCGAAAGCTTTACTTGGCTCTACAGGAATATCAAAAAGCAAGAATGCACCTGTTACTGCAAGAGGATACAATCCAATACCGCCATTGGTAGCGGCAATACTAAACCCACCAGCAATAAACCCAATTAAAACAGCGCCGATAGGGACATTTAATCCTTCAATAGCAGGAATAGTTGACCAAAACATTAAGAGGTACATGACCCAGATAAATACAGTATGAAAGATAAAGGGCCATTTCTTTTTCATTTTAAAGATGCTCATCACACCTTCAATCAACCCTGTAATAAAATTTTTAATTTTTAAGCCAACCCCAGAGGTTGCCTTTTTAATATACCGGGAAAAGAAAAAGAATCCAATAATAAGACCTAGAAGTAAGATTCCGATCTTCAAAGGATCAAAATTCTCAGAAAGTAATTTCCAAATGAAGTCAAATTGAACAAATAAAGTAACGGCAACGATGGTGAGCATCATGATTAAGTCGGCAATCCGTTCAGCCACAATGGTTCCAAATCCCTTTTCGAAAGGAACATTTTCATAATTAGCCATAACGGCAGCCCTAGAGGCTTCACCAGCTCTTGGAATTGTTAAATTTACCAGATAACCAATTAAAACAGCCATCGCACTATTAGCAAATTTAGGTTTGTAACCTAAAGGATCTAGCATAAATTTCCAGCGATAGGCTCTCGATAAGTGGCTTAAAACCCCAAAAAACAAGCCTAAAGCGATCCACCAATAATTGGCATTTTTAAAATAACCAATAAATTCGTTCGTATCTATATCAGAAAGAGAATACCAAACTAAGAAACCACCCAAGGCAAGAGGTAAAACAATTTTTAAAATTTTCTTGATTTGGTTATTCAAAACTAGGTAAGGGTATTGGTTGCTTCGTTAGGGAAAACGAGCGAAGGTCTGAAGGCTTTTGCTTCTTCAAGATCCATAAGTGCATAGGTAATCAAGATTAATACATCGCCAACAGCAACTCTTCTTGCAGCAGCACCATTTAAGGTGATTTCGCCACTTTTTCTCGGCCCTGGAATTGCATAGGTTTCAAGCCTTTCACCATTGTTGTTATTGACAATCTGCACACGTTCCCCTTCTATAATATTAGCAGCATCCATTAAATCTTCATCAATGGTAATGCTTCCTATATAATTTAAATCGGCACCTGTTACTTTAACACGGTGGATTTTAGATTTTACTACTTGTACTAACATGCTGCAAAAGTACTACTTTTTTAAAATTTAACATGAAATATTAACCCCAAAAAGATGTTAATCGTTGAGAGAAATAGTATCTATTAATCGAACAGGCCCAGCGTAAACTGCAATAAAGGCTCTGTAGTTTTTATTAGGGGTGATTTCGGAAGTGTTTTTTAAGGTAGATTCTTCAGCAATAGTAAAGTATTCAAGCTCAAATAGGGGATGCTCTTTAAATAGGGAAACAACCTCTTGAGTAAGTTTTTTTACTGAGTACGTTTTTGCTTTTTCTCGAACGGTTTTTAAACTGGAATAAATAATAGAAGCCTCATTTCTTTGTTGTTTTGACAGTTGTTCGCTTCTAGAGCTCATTGCTAGCCCATTTTCTTCTCTGTAAATAGGGCATTTAATAATAGAGACAGGAAGAAGGGTTTTTTCTACCATTTTTTTGATAATCTGTAATTGTTGAAAATCTTT
>JAESUF010000228.1 GCA_016763215.1 Flavobacteriaceae bacterium | reverse complement strand
GCATTCTTGACCGCTACTTCTAAAGCCTTTTTAGAAATATCAATAGCTGAAATAGTAGTATTGTGGGTGTGCTTTTTTAAAGTAATTAGAATGCAGCCGCTCCCAGTTCCGATGTCTAAAATAGAAATAGACTTCTCCAATGCGCTCGAAGTGACATCTCTTTTCTCTTTTACCACAGAAAGAACCCATTCAATTAGCTCTTCTGTCTCTGGTCTAGGAATGAGAACGTTT
Organism: Flavobacteriaceae bacterium; assembly: GCA_016763215.1. The sequence continues at coordinate 3,423 of JAESUF010000228.1, read as the reverse complement.
TTATTGACATAAAAGGGCAATCCATAAAACTCAGTATTTCCAGTGATGTACTGTAATGGTTCTTCTTTTTGTAATCTTTTTATAGCTGATTGTAATAGAGTGAGCTTATCGTCTGGAATTTCCAATGTTGGTTGTAAGCTTATGTCAATTCGTTGCAAGTTGAGGTATTCTTCGATTAATAAAAAGAAGAAAGTATCGACTTCAGTTTTTGGGTAGGTATCTGAAAGTAGATTGTTGAAATAGGTTCTGAATTCTTTTAAAATCATAGTTTTTTAATCATCCAAACGTCACAGGAATAATGACAAGTATCTCCCATTGGTCCATCTATCAAAGTAAATCCATTCTTTTTATATAGCTTTTGAGCCGCAGTCATGTAGGGCATAGTTTCTAAGTAACATTCATCAAAACCAAATTCCTTAGCTTTTTCCAAACAGGTGTTAATAAGTTTTGCACCCAAGCCTTTACCTCTTGTTTTTGGTAGGAAATACATTTTTTGAAGCTCACAGGTGTTGCCCTTAAAATTATCAAGAGGAGCAATTCCACCGCCACCCACAACATTTCCCTCATGAATTATAACATAATAAATTGCTTTTTCTTTTTGATAAGCTTGGTATAAATTATCCAATGCTTTGTCTGCATAGGCAGTACCTACTTTTGGTGCGCCCATTTCAACAATTACATCTTTGACCACATCTGCCATTTGCTCATTATCCTCTGGAGTAATTTCTCTTATGATATACTCTGTTGCTATCATTTAATCTGCTATTTTTGTTTTACGAAGTTACCTATTTTTTGAAGCACGAACACTACATAAAACGATGTCTTGAAATTGCCCAAAAAGGAATTGGATTTACAAGACCCAATCCTTCTGTGGGGGCAGTTCTTGTTGTAGATGATAAAATTATTGGAGAAGGTTTTACAAGTCCATATGGAGGGAATCATGCAGAGGTAAATGCTATTGAATCTGTTCTGGATAAAGAATTACTAAAAGAGGCAACAATTTATGTGACGCTTGGACCTTGTTCGCATTTTGGAAAAACGCCTCCTTGTTCAGATTTGATTATAAGAAGTGGAATTAAAAAAGTGGTGATAGGATGTGTAGATTCTAATAGTTTGGTTTCTGGAAGAGGGATCGAAAGATTAAAAAATACGGGCATTGATGTAGAGGTTGGAATTTTGGAAAAAGAATGTAGAGCGCATCATAAAAGGTTCTTTACTTTTCATAATGAACAGCGACCTTATATTATCTTAAAATGGGCAGAATCTTTTGATGGCTTTATAGCGCCAAAAGAAAGAAAGGAGCAAGCGCCAGTCTGGATTACAAATGAAGTATCTCGACAACTAGTGCATCAGTGGAGGAGTCAGGAACATGCTATTTTAGTAGGAACTAATACTGTTTTGGAGGATAACCCGAAACTAAATGTGAGAAATTGGGAAGGGGAGAATCCAATAAGAATTGTAATCGATAGGGAGTTAAAAATCCCAAAGGACTTACATGTCTACGATCAATCAGTGAAAACAGTATTTATTTATTCTCATGAAGTTGAGAATTCGTTTAAAAAAGTCATCTCGAAAGGTCTCGAAATAGAAGAACTTGTTTTTGAACCGATTGATTTTTCAAAACCAATTGCTTTTCAAATTTGTACCCTTTTATACAAGCATCAGATTCAATCTTTGATTGTAGAAGGAGGAGCAAAAACATTGCAAACATTTATTGAAGAAGGGTTGTGGGACGAAGCAAGAGTTTTTGTAGGGGACGTTTCGTTTGAGAAAGGTGTCAAAGCACCTATATTTAACAATACATCTATTAGAGAAAAGAAGATTCAAGGAGATATTTTAAAAACATTTAGAAATGATTAAAAACATCATTTTTGATTTTGGAGATGTGTTTGTCAACCTTGATAAAACAGCAACAACTAAAATCTTCAAGGATAAAGGAATCGAAAGCTTGCCAGATTATATGAAATCTACCTGTATCAATTATGAAATAGGTAAACATAATACAGAGAAATTTATCAATCGATTTGTGGATCGTTACTCCTCAAAATTTTCTAATGAAGAATTTAGAACAGCTTGGAATAGTATTTTGTTAGATTTTCCATTGTATAGATTGGAGTTTTTGAAAGAGTTGGCTGCTTCAAAAAAATATCGATTGTTTTTACTAAGCAATACAAACGACTTGCACATTTCTTGGATTCAAAATGACTGGGGATTGCAATTGTATAATGAATTTAAAAGTTGCTTTGAGAAATTTTACTTGTCACATGAAATTCACTTAAGAAAACCGAATTCAGATATTTATGAATTTGTTCTGAATGAGAATAAATTAAATGCAGAGGAGACTTTTTTTATTGACGATACTAAGGAGAATACAGATGCTGCAAGTGCTTTAGGGATTAAGGTGTGGAATATTAATCCAGAAACTGAAGATGTTGTAATTTTGCTGGCCAAAAAAGAATTTAATAGATGATTTATTTACTGATCAGTATTTGTATTTCTAGCTTTTTATTTGTGATTTTCAAGCTCTTCGCTGTTTTGAAAATTAACACATTGCAAGCGATTATTATTAATTACTTGGTGGCATCAGTTTTGGGATTTTATTCATCTGACATTCCAGTGTCAATTCAAGAGATTCCTAATCAATCATGGTTTCTGGGGGCTTTCTTGTTAGGAATTTTGTTTATCTCTGTTTTTAATCTAATGGCATTAACGTCTCAAAAAAATGGACTTTCTGTAGTTTCGGTTTCGAGCAAGATGTCTGTAGTAATACCAATTATTTTTGGTGTTTGGGTATATAATGAAAGTGTTGGATTTGTAAAAGTTATAGGAATCTTATTGGCGTTAGTAGCTGTGTATTTAACATCGGTGAAAGAGACCAAAGAAAAGTCGAAAAATAGCAGCTTACTGTTTCCTATATTATTGTTTTTTGGTTCTGGGTGTATTGATACCGGATTGAAATATGTTGAAACTACCTATGTTCCTGAAGGCGGAGTCCCTATCTTTTCTGCAACTATGTTTGCATGTGCTTTTGTTTTTGGGCTTGCTTTTTTACTATTTCAAATAGCGAAGGGGAAATTCACTTTTCATTATAAGAATATTATTGGAGGAATTCTATTGGGAATACCCAATTACTATTCCATTGTTTATTTATTAAAAGCGTTGAATGCTGAAGGTTTAGAAAGCTCTACCTTGTTTACAATAAACAATGTAGGAGTGGTGGTTTTGTCTACAATTTTTGGTTTACTCATCTTTAAAGAGAAATTAATTAAAAAGAATTGGATAGGAGTCACCATCGCTATTGTTAGTATTATTTTAGTTGCTGTTTTTTAATGAAGGATCTTTATAAAACCATAGAAAAGTTATCTGAAGAAACGCTCTTCAAAGATAGGAACAGTAAGTTTTTCGGAACTATTTTTCCTGTTT
>JAESUF010000021.1 GCA_016763215.1 Flavobacteriaceae bacterium | reverse complement strand
CTGGTATATGATTGCCAATGCAAACCCTTGGGACAATTTAAAATTTGATATTGAAGGAATTGAAGAGGTAAAACGTAAGTTCTTCGGAACTTTATATAATACCTATTCTTTCTTCTCATTATATACCAATATTGATAATTTCTCGTATGCTGAGGAAGAAATTTCATTGGCAGAGAGACCTGAATTGGATCGTTGGATTCTTTCAGAATTAAATACATTGATAGAAAAAGTAGATACGTTTTATGCAGAGTACGAACCTACAAGAGCAGCCAGAGCAATTTCAGATTTTACACAAGATTATTTGAGTAACTGGTATGTTCGTTTGAGTAGAAGAAGATTCTGGAAAGGAGATTATCAGCAAGATAAAATATCTGCCTATCAAACCTTGTATACCTGTATGATCACTATTGCGAAATTGGGTGCCCCAATTGCTCCATTCTTTATGGACCGATTGTACTTAGATTTAAATGCAGTAACTCAAAAAGAAAATTTTGAGAGTATTCACTTGTCACAATTTCCAAGTTTTGACGTCTCCTATATAGACAAAGCATTAGAACGTAAAATGGAAAACGCACAAACCATTTCTTCTTTGGTCTTATCATTAAGAGCTAAAGAGAAAATTAAAGTACGTCAGCCATTACAAAAGATCATGATTCCTATTGAAAGTACAGAACAGAAAGACGAAATTTTAGCCGTTTCTAACTTGATAAAACATGAAGTTAATATCAAAGAAATAGAATTGCTAGAAGATGCTTCGGGTATTTTAGTGAAACAGATTAAGCCTAATTTTAAAACCTTAGGACCTAAGTATGGTAAGGATATGAAATCAATTTCTAATGCCATTCGAAGCTTCTCAAAAGAGGATATTTCTAGGATTGAAAAAGAGGGGAAAATACCTATTGAACTTGAAGGAAAAATTATTAACTTGGGGCTCGCTGATGTAGAAATATCTTCGAAAGATATTGAAGGGTGGTTAGTTGCCAATGAAGGAAGTATTACCGTAGCCTTAGATGTCACAATTTCTGAGGATCTACGAAAAGAGGGAGTTGCAAGAGAACTGATTAATAGAATTCAGAATGCACGAAAAGACAACGGTCTTGAAGTAACAGACAGAATTAAGTTGACGGTTTTAAAGTTTGGAGATTTGGAAGAATCTATCAACATCAACAAAGAATATATCATGAGTGAAACGTTAACCAATTCGTTGGAGTTTGTTGACGAATTAACGAACGGGACTGATATAGAGTTTGATGAGATAAAAAGTAAAATATTAATTCAAAAAACGTAAGATTATGCTAGATACAACTGCAAAATATGCCGATGAGGACTTACTAGAGTTTAAAGAAATCATATTAAAAAAAATAGAAAGAGCTGAAGAAGATTTAGCCTTGCTACAGAGTTCATATAAGAATGGATTAAATAATGGGACTGATGATACGTCTCCACAGTTTAAATCCTTCGAAGAAGGTTCAGAAACCATGAGCAAAGAAGCAAATGTGCAATTGGCTATCAGACAAGAAAAATTTATTCGCGACTTAAGTAATGCGTTAGTTCGTATTGAAAACAAAACCTATGGAATTTGTAGAGTCACAGGAAGGCTCATTCAAAAGGAACGGCTAAAATTAGTTCCTCATGCTACGCTAAGCATCGAGGCAAAAAGAAAACAATAAATAAAAGCTTTCCACTGGAAAGCTTTTATATTTCTACCCATTTTTGGGGAGTTCAAAATTTCACTGTTTTTGGGTATTGACAGAGATTCTAATATGTTGTATATTAGTAGTACTTAAATTACGAGGGGTAATTTTTTAAAATTTTATTGATGAAAACAGTCGTTAATACCAGTACGGAATTAATGTTATGGCAGATAGTCGCTTTTGTTTTTGTAATCTTGATAGCTTATGTGTTTTTGAGATTCTACAACCAACAAGAAAGTAACTAAGTCAAAATATAAAAATATAGATCGTAAATCTAGGTTCCCTCTAGATCGAATATTCTCTTGTTAGAATGAGCAGCCAGTTTTTTACTGGCTGTTTTTTGTTTTAAGAGGGTTTTAGGGTTTCGGTTTTAATTTTTAAGGTACATTTATCAGATGAAACATTTTTTCTCAATCTTTCTGTTTTTCTGCTTCTTTTCAGTTGTAGGACAGCAAAAAATTATCAAAACAATCCAAAGCGATGCCCCTTATATAGAGGTGAAAACCGTGGGTATTGATAATCTGATCATTCAAGAATCTGAGACAAATGAATTAGTGATGATTATTTTAGATGCAGACGGATTGGGCGTGGTTGAGGATTTTGTTTGCAATGATTTTAATTGTGTGCTCAGTATCAAAACAGAACTCAAAGGAACCAATGATCTCACCAACAAAATTAATCAGTTTACGATAGCACCACCAACCAATGTGAGTGCTATTGTAAAAATTCCGGAAAACAAAAAGGTTACGGTATACGGTGAAACAATCGATATACAAACAGAAGGCTACACAGGGATTCTTAGAATTCTGATAGACAAAGGAAATGTGAGAATTAAAGGGATTAAAGGAATCACAGAAGTAAATCTCTTTGCAGGAACAGTCTTTGCAAATATCAATGAAAACTCTTTGCATATTAAAACCAGAAAAGGAACCATTTCATTGAACAATGAAGTACAAAAATCACCCTATAAAAAGAAGAAAAAGAAGGCGCATTTGTTGGTTGTAAAATCAATTAATTCCAATGTTGTACTTACCCAACCTGAGTCCTAAATAATATTCTTATTTTTGTGGGCACAATTCTAAAAATATGTCTAAAAAGAACATTGCTTTATTAACCATTATTCTAGCTATTTTAATCGATCAAATCGTTAAAATCTATGTGAAAACACATTTTTCTTTAAATGAAAGTGTGGATGTATTCGATTGGTTTAAAATTCACTTTGTAGAAAACAATGGAATGGCCATGGGATTTGAATTTGGCGGAAAAGCAGGTAAATTGTTTTTAACACTTTTTAGGTTGGTTGCAGTTGTTGGAATTGTATACTGGTTAGTAGGCACTATTAAAAAGAAGTTGCCTAATGTTGCCATCGTTGCCATTGCCCTCATCTTTGCAGGAGCCGTTGGTAACATTATAGATTCCGTTTTTTATGGTGTTATTTTTAACACACCAACTCACGGAGTAGCAACGTTATTCCCAGAACAAGCTTACGGAAGCCTTTTCTACGGAAAAGTAGTAGACATGTTCCATTTTCCGATTTGGGAGGGGACGTGGCCAAGTTGGATTCCTTTTATAGGAGGTGAACAAGGCGGTTTTTTTAGCTATATCTTCAACCCTGCGGATGCTTACATTACAATAGGTGTTGCCTTACTTTTTATCTTTAGTAAAAAAGCATTTCCGAAAGAAGAAAAAAAAGCATAATACATCACGAATTAAAATTTGGAGACAGCTCGATGAGTTTTTTCTGAATTCCATAAATAACCAAACCGGCTACATTTTTAGATCCTGTTTTTAATAGTAAATTGTTTCGATGACCATCTACTGTTCTAGGACTAATAAAAAGCTTGTCGGCAATTTCATTTGTAGTGTATTCAGTGCAAATTAATTCTAAGACTTCTAGCTCTCTTCTTGAGAGTAGTTTTTTGTCAAGAGCGCTTCGTATTCTTTTTCCATTTGAAGAAATTAAGTTTTCATGAATCATTTTCATCACTTCTTCATTGTAATGAAACCCTTTGTCATACACTTCATTAATGGTGAAAACTACTTGCTTCGGACTTGTATTCTTCAGCAAATAAGAAGAAGCACCAACATCAATCATATTAATAATAAATGATTTCCCTCCATAACTTGTCAATGCTATAATTCGGATATCTGGAAATTTTTTATGAATTATTTTGGTTGCCTCGACCCCATTCAAAATAGGCATTTTCAAATCCATTAAAATAATATCGGGCGCTACTGAGGAAGAGTCCAAATAAGTCAACAGTTGTTGCCCATCTTCAGCTTCAAATAAAACCTCAAAATCTTCATTTTTCTCTAAGAGAAAGATCATTCCTTTTCTGAACAATTCTTCATCGTCTGCGATGGCAATTCTAATTTTTCTTTTCATGTGTTGGGAATTAAAAGATGATTGAAACAAAAATACCTTTATCGATAGCGCTTTTTATGGTGAGTTCTCCGTTGAGTAGTTCTACTCTACTTTCTATATTTTTCATTCCGAGACCCTTTTTTTGTGCGATTACTTCTTCGCTAAAACCAATACCATTATCGGCATAGGTTAATGTAAGGTTCTCGTTATTTTCTAACAAACTAATATTTATTTCTTTTGCTTTTCCATGACGTATAGAGTTGTTAATTAATTCTTGTAGTACTCTAAAAACATGCAATTCATGTGTTTTAGTTAATCGGTCTTTCTGATAGTCAACATCTGCTTGTAGGTCTACTTTTTTACTGGTATTATAAGAATCAGCAAGCTCTTCAATAGCAGATTGTAATCCAAATTTCTCTAAAATTGGAGGCAACAAATCATGGGCAATCTTACGTGCACTTACCAAGGCTTTTTCGGTTACTTTTAAAATGTTTTTATTCACCTTCACATATTCTTCAGGAGAAAGTTCGCCATCCAATAAAAAATTTGAGTTTAGGTTGATCACATTTAACTTGGAACTAATATCGTCATGTAGGTCTTGCGCAATTCGTTTTCGCTCCTTCTCTTGTGTCATGATAATGGCATGGATTACCTTTTTTTGGTGCGATAATTCCAAATCTTTTTTCTCTAGTTCCTTTTCAATGATCTTTTTTCGAGAAAAGAAGAAGAATAACAATAGTGCTACAGCCATTAAAAGGAGTAGTAAAACACCGATAATTACGATAGTAACTATTTGATTTTCTTCAGAAAATAGTTTTTCCATTGGGGACGTATTTATGAAACCAAGGTACAAAAAACAAGCAGATACAAGTATAAGACACTTAACTTATGTTAAGAAAAATAGGTATTTGTACCTGTTTATAGTTGAAGCTCCTTGATTTGTCACTGCGAGCCTACTTTGTCGGTAGATAGGTGTAGAGAAGTTGCCTCATGAAAAGGATTGTCTTCGCGAGTGCAACGAAGCGATCTCAATAATTGGAGTGTGTAGATTTAACAGATTGCTTCGTCAGTAACTTCTGCTACGCTCAGTTACTATCTCGCAAAGATAAATTGCATTCGTAAATATATTTACGTAGTAATTTCAGAGGGTTCTTTTCTCTTTCTAAAATGTTTGTACCACTCGATAAAAATGAGGACTTGAAAAACTGTATATAAAAAAGCATTTAATCGCCAGATATATTTTTTTATCTCTGATGGAATATTCCCAATTGTAAATATCAATGTGCTACATGTTAAAAATAAGAATAAGCCTGAGACGATGTATATATATTTTTTACTAGTATCTGTGATTTTTTGTAAAAAGAAAAACAAACAGTATAATATTAAAGGAACCATTGTTATAACAATCTCAAAAAGATTAAATGTGAAGTAATTTTCAGGATAAAAAAAATAATGAATACCTAGCGTAATGGGGATAATAAATAAAACAAATGTTATTAGTTTTTTGTTGTTGTTTTTCTTCAGGATTCTCCTAAAGAAAATACTCAGCAAAATAAATTGACTAATAAAATAATAATGAGATAAAAATCTGTTATCCCATTCATTTAAAGCAAAAGCGAAATTAGTTAATTGAATTATAAGAGTAAGAAGTAGGTACGAGGAAAGAACCTTGTAAGTAATAGATTGCTTTCTACAACTTACAAGGTAAATAATTGTATTAATAAATAATAATATATACCCAGAGTATACTAATAATTTTCCAAAAGTCAATGTTCTTCTTTTTTAGGATAAAGGACTTTCTGGGTCACAAAAATCAGGACAAGGTTGGGTGAAATCAAAGATCCCAGTATTAGGCTCTGCAGCAGTTAAATCTGTGTTTCCTTGTGTAACTCGATGCCCTTTATTGTCTAATTTTCCATTAATAATATCCCTTTGAACTATTTTGCCACCTCTGTTCATCTGTGGTTGTGTACCCACCAGTAAAAGTTTTTCGCCACCTCCTGCTTCTTCTTTAGGATCTATCGCCATATAAGCTCTAACTCCGTTGGTGGTTTTTTCATCTACCATGTAAAGGCCTGTGTTCCCAGCTTCTCGTATCACTCCTATTTCTTTTAAAACATTGACCAAGTCCTGAACAGGAATTGAAAAGGCTTTACAATTGTCTGGACATTTTTTTCTCCATAGAGCTGTCCATTCTTCGGCATGCTCTAGTGTAATCTGATTGTTGTTGTTCATACGATAAAAATTTAAATGTTAATCGCCAATAAATGTAGGAGATTTTTATTCAGCCAAACGAATACTAGGTATAAATACTTATAAAAACAGGTATTTATACCTAACCATTTCTAGGTAGCTATAAATGGTGAGATTGATTTGTTTTTGCGAGGAGGTACGACAAAGCAACCTCATGAATTGGAACTAAAGTTAAACAGATTGCCACGGCTTTTGCCTGGCAAAGACACGCAATTATAATTACTACCTTTCTAGAAAAATTGTAAAATCATGAAACAGTATTGTGTTTACATACTCACAAATAAAAATCATACAGTTGTTTATACGGGAGTAACTTCAAATTTAATAAAACGTGTTTTTCAACACAAAACGAAAAAATACAAAGGATTTACATCCAAGTATAATTGTGATAAGCTAGTTTATTTTGAAACCTTTTCTGATATTAATCAAGCAATTTCAAGAGAAAAACAACTAAAATCGGGAAGTCGAAAAAAGAAAGAGGACTTAATAAATATAGAGAACAGTAATTGGAATGATTTATCTGAAGGATGGATTTTTGACAGCCAATAATATTTAACTGTCTTTGCGAGGAGGTACGACGAAGCAATCTCAAGAATTGGAACTAATATTTGGCAGATTGCTTCACTTCGTTCACAATGACGTGATAGGATTTAGCAGATTTCTTTACTTTCGCTTGTCTTTAGTGATAGTCGAAAAGTCTCGCAAAGACAGTTAGTTTTTGTCTTTACGAGGAGGTACGACGAAGTAATCTCAAGAATTGGAACTAATATTGGGCAGATTGCTTCACTTCGTTCGCAATGACGTGATAGGATTTAGCAGATTGCTTCATTTTAGCCTGTCTTTAGTGACTGGTGAAAGGTTGGCAAAGACAGTTAGTTTTTGTCTTTACGAGGAGGTAAGACGAAGTAATCTCAAGAATTGGAACTAATATTG
>JAESUF010000227.1 GCA_016763215.1 Flavobacteriaceae bacterium | reverse complement strand
TTGGTTTTAAACACGTAGTTGTATTTTGCTCTTATTAGAGCAGACTCCGCACCCACTAATCTATTTCTTACTAAATCAAAATCGAAGAGTGTCATTGCTCCTAAATTATAGCTTTCTTGAGCATTCTTAAAAGCTTCTTTTTGAGCTTCTAAAGATATACTTGATGCTTCATACGCTTTTGCTGCAGCTTTTGAATCGACAAAAGCTTGCTCAATAGTTTGTTGTAATTGTAGTTTTTGATTGTCTAAAGCAACCTTACTAACTTCTCTATTAACGAATTGACGAGCTATGTTTGTTTTTGTTTGTGTTCTATTAAAAATAGGGACACTAACATTAAAACCTAAACCATATCCGAAATTATCGTTCAACTGAGTCAAGAATTTTGTGTTTTGAGCACCAGCTGGAAGGTCTAAATCGAACCCGTAATTTGTGCCTGCATTTGCAGAAGCAGAAATAGAAGGAAGGTAAGAACCTTTTGCAATTTCGATATTCAGATTTGCATTGTCTATTGCTAGTTGAGCTCTTTTAATTTGTGGTTGATTGGTTAATGCTTTTTGATATACCACATCTGAATTGTCATATAATAAAGCTGCGGATGGGCTACCGACATTAATGTTCAATATATCAAAATTTTGTGAAGGAACTTGTAATGTTTGCGTTAAATTCAATAATGCAATTGTTAATGTATTTTCATTGGTAATTACATTTTGTTGATCTGTGGCTGCAGTAGATTGAGCGTTTAACAAGTCTCCTTTTGCAGTCACACCAGCATCGTATTTTTCTTTTGCTGCTTCTACCTGTTTCTTACTTATCTCAGCTTGTACCTTAGCGACATTTAAACTTTCTTTTGCAAAAAGGATGTTTAGGTAACCGTTTACAACAAATAAAGAAATGTCATTTTGTATTTTTTCTAAATCTAACTTGCTAGATTCTACCCCTAGTTGAGCTTGTTTGAATGTATTTAAATTCCGATAACCATTAAATACTGTGACTCCACTATTCAAAGAGAAAGAACCTCCATATAAAGTATTGGAAACCCTATTCTGTGTTACTGGATCAAAACCAGATCCAAAGGATAAATTTCCTCCAGTAGAGGCGTTAAGACTTGGTAAAAAGTTACCTTTTGCTGTCTCGACGTTCAATTTGGCTAGCTCTACATTTAACAGGTTCTGTTTAATCGTAATATTGTTTGTTAATGCGTGATCGACACATTCTTTTAATGTCCACTTTTTCTGTGAAAAGCCTAAAGAGACAAAAAGAAGTGATACAAGTAGTAAAAACTTTGTTTTCATGTTGGTTAGATTCTTATCGTAGTTTTTATGATATATTATGTTTAGGGATCTATTTCTTTTTCGATACCTACCATAAGACGACCAAAATTAGAATATGTTACAGATTAAACTTCTTATCGAAATGTTAATTTTTAGCTTTCTTTTTATATCGATAAACATAGTACAATAATAAGCCAATTAATATGTAGGGAAATACCATTAAATAAGTGATGCCTGAATTGATTCCTTCTGCCATAGAAGAGTCTCCATTCTCTACCACAGCCTTACACATAGCACATTGTGCTTCAGTTGATGTAGAAAAGAAGAACGATAGTAGTAGTAGCCCTATTGCTTTTTTATTTTTATACATAATAAGGAGAAATCATTAGGTAAACAATTACACCAGTTACTGCAACATAAAGCCAAAGGGGAAAAGTAATTTTCGCGATTTTTTTATGCTCTGGAAATTTTCCCAGTTTTGCTCTCATATAGGTGATCAAAACAAAAGGGATTACAACAATTGACAATACAATATGTGTAATTAAAATAAAAAAGTATACATATTTTATGACTCCCTCTCCACCAAATTCTGTAGAATTAGAAGTCATATGATAAGCGACATACATTGCTAAAAACAATACAGAACAAATGATTGCTAGTGTATTTAACCTTTGATGTAAGGAGCGTTTCCCTTTTTTTATAGCAATGACAGCTGCAATTAATAAAATTGCTGTAATACCGTTAATGGTTGCGTAAATTGGGGGTAAAAAATGCAATGGCTCTACATTAGGAATTTTAACTCTAAATAAAGCAGCTACGACTAAAGGAATTACAATGGAAAGAATAGTAATTCCTCTTTTGTATCTTTTCTCTTTTAGTTCATTATTCATCTAATAATATTTTAATGTCTTCTTTTAATTCTTGTATTTGATCTGGAAAACTATTTTCCTTAAGAGCTCTATAGTAAAGGATTGGGTTTCCTAGTTTATCTTTTCTAGATCTAATATACCCGTCTTTATCTACCAAAGCAAACAATCCAGAATGCTCAAAACCACCATGCTCAGCATCTTTATCTTTACCCGCAAATAATTTAAATCCTTTGTTAGATAGCTCATAAACGATTTCTTCAGATTTACCGGTTAATAAATGCCAGTTTTTATGAGTAATTCCAAATGATTTGGCATATTCCTTTAATACAGAAGGTGTGTCAATATTTGGGGTAATTGAAATAGAAGCAATTCCAAATTTAGGGTTTCCAAAAAACTCATCTTGAATTGTTATCATTTTTCGATTCATGATAGGGCAAATCGAAGGGCAAGTAGTAAAGAAAAATTCAACGACATAAACTTTCCCTTTGTATGAATTATTATTGATGACTTTCCCATTTTGATTGATGAACTCAAAGTCTGGAACTTTATGGAAAGTGACCAAGTCAGATTTTTTAAATCGATCAACTAGTTTCGGAATTACATAAATGCCAAAAACTAAAATGATAAAAGCGATTCCGATGTATGAATATTTTTTATTCATCTTTTCTATTGGGGTTGTTTTTATTTTTGAATGCTGCTCTGTATTCGTATAGAAGAACCTTGATGTCATCTTCCATTTTATTGTTTAGTTCAGCAACAGATTGAATATTGTACCCAAAAAGAACTCCATTGGTTGAATCTTTATCGTCAGTCCTTCCTCGTAAGTTTTTTTCTTTATCTAAGATATAGACTCTCTTTGAATAGAAATTTGCATCTAAAGCCCCTACTGTTCCAAGGCGACTAAACAGGAGTGAAATATCCTCTTTTGAAAATGGGATAAATTTCCATTTAGACATATCAGTAAATGCTCCTAAATCCGATTTCAATTTTGAAACCTCATTGGGAACTTCTTCTGGATAGATAACTATAATTTGAAAGGCTCTATAGTCATAGAACTCTTTGTATATCTTTTGATTTAAATTAAAAAACCCACCTTTTTTATTTTTAATATCATTGCCTAAAAAGCATAAAACGGTGACTTGATCATTAAGGGATACTGATTGTAAATCTTCAAGCTCTTTTAAATCAACGTTAGACGTAAGTACAGGAAGTTTTACAAAGCGATTAATTCCTGTAGAAAGAACTAAGAAGAATAGCAAGGGAAATATAAACAGTGCAATGAGCACAAACTTTTTCTTAGAGATCTTCATTTGTTTATTTCTAATGAATGATAAAAAAAGGGTGGTTTTATTAAAACCACCCTTTTTTTAATTTTTATTACCAACGCACTAACGGCGCTAAAGTACTGTGTAAATAATCCCCTTCGATTAAGAGAAGGGTAACCAAATAGACAATTAGGAAAACCGCTGTCCAAACAACAGCTCTTCTGAACCATTTTTTTTCACCTTCCATGTGCATGAAGGCCCAAGTAATATAGTAAGCTTTTACTAAGGTTAAGATGATAAATATCCAGTTTAATAAACTTGTTCCAAGAAATTGCGATAAATGAAGAATTTCAAATTTCTTAATACCTAGATATACTTCTACGATAGTTATTATGGATAAAAATCCAAATACTATCCATATCCTTTTTACATTCGATTCGTGTGCGTGTCCCATTTCTTAGTTATTCTTTATAATTATACTAAATAGAAGAAGGTAAATACAAATACCCAAACTAAATCTACAAAGTGCCAATACAATCCTACTTTCTCTACCATTTCATAATGCCCTCTTCTCTCGTAAGTACCTAAGATAACATTGAAGAAAATGATAATATTAAATATAATTCCAGAGAAAACGTGGAATCCATGGAATCCAGTAATGAAGAAAAAGAAGTCTGCAAAAATGGTATTACCATACTCATTTACTTCAAGATTAGCTCCTTCAACAACCAATTTGGTTTTTGCTAACTCAGTTGAGCCGTTCTCTCGGGATAAAATAGTTTTCTGTTTTGTGTCTAGATTAATCAATTCAGTTCTAATCTGAATATCTGGATTCGCTTCATAGGCACTGATAATCTGAGCAATAGAATATTGAGCAATGGTTGATTCTTTTTCAAACCACAATCCATTCTTTTTGGTATGCGGCTCTCTATGATCTAGTCTTTCTCCGACAACAAAGTCAGCTAAAGCAATTTGTTTTCCGTCACTGTCAACGAATTGTAGAATTTTTCCATCAGTTGTTTTTACTGCTCCGTAAGAACCTTTGATAAAAGTATTCCATTCCCATGCTTGAGAACCAACGAAGATGATCCCACCAATAATAGTAGCAAACATATACCAAGCTACTTTTTTCTTCTTCATGTTATGACCTGCATCAACTGCTAATACCATTGTTACTGAAGAAAAAATCAGTATAAATGTCATGAAAGCGACATAGATCATCGGAAAGTCACCGTGCACAAAAGGAACGTGTGTAAACACTTCATCGGCAATTGGCCATGAATCAATAAACTTAAAACGAGTTAAACCATAAGCTGCTAAGAAACCAGTGAATGTTAAGGCATCCGATACGATAAAAAACCACATCATCATTTTACCATAACTAGCTCCAAAAGGTTTCGATCCTCCACCTCCCCATGTAGTTTTCTTTTCGTTAGATCCAGCAATATTTGCTTCCATAAAGTTTATGTTAAATATTCTTTAATAGTTGGCCAAAATTAATCAATTTTCATCATCTAATAAAATAGAAAAAGAAAAATAAATAAATCCATAATACATCTACAAAATGCCAGAAGATAGCGCCTAGTTCAAAGCCTAGTAGATTATCTGATTTATATTTATATTTAAAATGATTATTTTTGTGCAACTTTTAATAATTAAACGCTTTATATGAACACTACAGTTGTAAATACTGGAACAGAAGGCAAAGCTTGGGGTGGAGGAAATCAACCTCTAA
>JAESUF010000226.1 GCA_016763215.1 Flavobacteriaceae bacterium | reverse complement strand
TAACTTTCTTAAAAATAGGAAGATCATTAGAGTAGTTTTTATTAATAATGTCTCCCCAAAAAACTTCGTAAATATCTATGCGTTTTTGTTCACCTGTCCCCTCAAATGTGACTTCTATACTTTGCATATTGGGATTTTCTGGAGTGCTAATCTTATTTACAGTAGCGATAGATTGCTGATTGGTGATTTTATCAACAACGCGGTTTAAAGCAAAACCTACTTCTTTGGAATCTAATCCAGGAATAACGATAAGGGCTTCTTTGTTCATTTTTTTCTATTTAGTTGTGGGGACTAAACAATTATGAAATGAATTACCTATTTACAAGGTAGATAAATATTCTTTAATTCTACCTACCTAACTATAGTGATTTCTAATAAATGTTATAACTTTATACTAGCTAATATTCGAATTAAAATATGGAATTAAAAACTCAAATAATACTCATTGCCAGTGCTACTGTTGTTTTATTTATACTGATGGCAATTACAAAAAGAATTACCAAAAAAGTCTCTTCGGTAAAAGAATTAGACCCCAATAGGAAAAAGGTTGTCTTAAATGCTTTCTATTTTCTATTTTATTTAGTTTTTATCGTAACAGTTATTATTATTCTTGGAATTGACTTAAAGGAGTTGTCCATATTTATTTCTTCTGTTCTAGCCATTTTAGGAATTGCATTGTTTGCACAATGGTCTTTACTTTCTAGCTTAACAGCAAGCATTATTATTTTCTTCTACCACCCTTTAAAAATTGGCGACAAGGTTAAAATTTTAGATAAAGAATTTGATTTTTCAGGAACAGTTACAGATATAACAGGCTTTTATGTAATGATTAAAACCGATGAAGATCATGAGATTAGTATTCCTAATTCTTTAGTGCTTCAAAAAGGTATAAAGTTTTTAAATAAAGTAAGCAAACCCAACTAAAGAGAAATCAATCGTTATTTCAAAAAGGAAACGTAACTTTTCACTTTTGTAAACATCATAAAAACAATTCCAATTCGTTTGAAGAAAGAAAGCGTCACTTTTCTAAAAGTATACTTGTTTACGTGGATTTTTACCTTCGCGCTATTTCTATTAAATCTATTGAACCCTAGAATTAGTTTTGAGGATTTGTGGGACAGCTATGTGCAAATAATTTCTAGTACTACTGGCTTGTTATTGGTACACGCTATTTTTATACTCTTCTATTTGTTTTTTTTAACTTCAAGATACTTCATTCGAGTTTATAAAAAGAAAGGGATTAAAACCGCGATTAAACAGCTCTTTTTTAGACTTATAACCCCTATTCTTCTTATTGTTATCACTTTAAAGTTAATTCTATACAATAACAATAATGAACAGTTTGATTATCAATGGGATGCAACTGTAGAGAATACATCAGATACTATTCAAAATTTGTTCAGTATTGATGGTAAGCATAGAGGTATGAGTGTTTATGACTTTGGCAGAAGCAATAGAACAACTTATACCGAATTGATTAAAACGAATATTGAATGGGTACAAATTCTACCTTATTTCTACCAGGAAAGTGAAACGACAAAAGAGATTCGTACAATCAAAGAATTGGGAGTCTGGTCTCGTAGAGACTCAGCATTCATAAAAGGTATTCAGAATTTACATACTCAAAACATACGAGTACAATTAAAACCACATTTATGGATGTCTTCAGGCTGGCGTTCAAACATCAATTTCGAGAATGAAGAAGATTGGAATACTTGGTTTGAGTCGTATAAAAAAACAATGTTGCACTATGCAATGATGGCAGAAAAAACACAGACAGAACTATACTGCATTGGTACAGAGCTTCGAAGCTCAATAAAACATCAACCTAAGAAATGGAAAGAACTGATTAAAGAAATCAAATCTATTTATAGCGGGAAACTAACCTACGCTGCCAATTGGGATGGTGAATTCAATGATGTCGGTTTTTGGGACGAACTAGATTATATTGGAATTCAAGGATATTTCCCCTTAACTGAAGAATCGAACCCAGATTTAGAGTCCATTCTAGAGGGTTGGAAATCACATGTTGATACTTTAAAATCATTGTCAGAGAAACATCAAAAGAAAATATTATTTACTGAAGTTGGCTATAGACCCGATGCCAGTGCTACTAAGAAACCATGGGAATGGGGATCTGTTTTTAGTCAATTCTATCAAAAGAAATCAGAAAAAACTCAATATTTAGCTTTTGAAGCTCTATACCTTCAATTATGGAACAAAGACTGGTTTGCCGGAACCTATATTTGGCAATGGAATAACAGTGATTTTGAAATTAAGGGAAAACCTGCCGAAAACTCAGTTGCTAAATGGTACTCAAAAATCGAGGGAACTATTCTAACAAATTAACAATGTCACCTTTTGTCACTTGTAAAATTCATTAATCTTAGTTGAATATACTACCATTGCATCTAATATTAGATGCAATGAGGAACTTATTTTTATTAGTATTATTGGCAACGATTACAACCGCTCAATCACAAACGATTGACGTTTATGGTCCGCAAAATTTTAATGAAATTCTAGCAAATAGTTTTACTAAAAGTTGGACACCGACAGCGATCTCTTCTATTGAAAACTTTAAGTACATTATTTTCTTAGATGCAAGTACAAAGTCAAATGCTATGAGCATAGATAGCAGCGACCCTACGAAAATTAATGTAATAAATACAGATGATATTCATACCTCTGGAGCTACACATAATTCACTCTTGAGTAGTATTTTTCAATTTGTTGATGTTAATTCAAATTCGACAGGTTCGTTATCTGGGACATATATTATAAAACCATTAATGCAATCCTATTTTGCCATCGACGATTCAAATACTTCTGAAGCTGTAATTTCAGATGCAGGTTCTTTTTATGCTAATACAGCTTCACAGAGCAGTTATGTCGCTATCGAATTTACTGGAACTTCAAGTACAACAAAAGTAAAAGCAGTAGATCGCTATGTTTATAATTCAACAACAAGCACATATGAAGTATCAACTAGCTGGAGTGATAAATGGCTTAAAATAAATGGAACCGCTTATGAGTTTACAAATATTGAAGGAGATGCTACTGAGTTTTTCTTAGCAGACGCTACTGATTTAATTGATTTACAGATTCCGCAAGGGTCTGATTTTAATCCGATAAGTATTGACTGGCAAGAAAATGAATGGGCGGCGTACCCAACTGATGTTTGGGACTATGATAACAGTACATTTTATGGATCAATGTTTCTAAATGATATTGCCGATGTTTATGAAACTCAATTTGGAACTTCTACAACAGCAGACGCTGCGGCTACAAGTGCTTTAGATGCAATAGAAGTATCACTAACAACTGAAGGAAACTCATTGCGTTATGATAAATCTACATACCTAGAGTTTAGAAAAAATCTATTAGGGCGCACTTTTGCTTCTTCAGATATTTACAATGGGAAATATGGAGCTAGTACGGTTGCTAATGTTTATTTTACAAATGCTAAAGATGATTTTGGAGTATCTCATCCATTTATGGTAATTGCATCCCATAATGTTTCAGACAGTCCAAATTATTTAATCGATGTAGCAAGACCTCCAGGTGATGGAACCCCTGGAACACAATATCCAGACCAAACAATTACCCGCAATGCAGTCTTAGAAGCCCAACTCAACAAAATCCCATTAAAAGATTATGGATTAGTATCTTCATTAACTGAAAATGATTTAACTACCTATGGAAGTCTTGCCGAAGATGAAGGCGTCTCGTCAACTGATTATGATGTTTACAATTACACGAGTACAGCTTCATGCGGAATTGCCATTGATGGTGTTGTCATTTACCCTGCTTATAATAATGGGCTTAGATTTGCAGCTATAGATGCTGAAATAACAAAAACAGGAATTCATGTTGGTCGAGGAATGGGCTTACACTACCATGCAGATGGTCATTCATTTAGTGGCAATGGCTTAAATTTATACAACTTAAATGATTATGATTCTAAAGATCACCCTCCATTAATTGCATTTGCCTATGATGGTATTGCTTTGTTTGGAAAATATGAAACTAGTCATTCTTCTATGAAGGGGTATGCTATAAGTTTAGATGAATACGGAGGGCATGACCATGATGGTTTCGGATATCATTACCATACATTTTCAGAACAATATACTCATTCCGTTACAGATCCTGGGCCTGGAGGAGGAACAACAGTATATACACCTAACCAGCATTTTTTATTAGTAGGTGCCTGGAGAGGAAACATTAATAATATCCCGGGGTTCTTGCAAGGAAGCAATACGCAACTTGTAGATCCTGATTATGGTCGCTATGCTGGAGCATTTTACACAGGTTTGTCTGTAGAAGATACTGTTTTTTCGAATCAGTTGTCTCTGTATCCAAATCCAAGTAAAGGGGTATTTACATTAAAATCAGATGAATTAATTTCTGAGATTCTAGTTACTGATATAACAGGTATAGAAATTATGAGAATGAAGTACGAAAGCTTCACAATTCCCCTAGATATAAGCAAGCTTAAGTATGGTTTCTACATTTTAAAAATAAAAGGTCAAAATGGATCAGCATCAAGAAAGATAATTATTGAATAATTATAGAAATAGACAAATTAAAAAAATCACTACAATTAGAATTATTTTAATCATCACTTTCCAATTCAAAAAAAGCGTTCACTGAAATTCCAAAAACTCTAGAAAGCTTTAATGCTAATAATGTTGAAGGAACATAACGCCCCTTTTCTATCGAGTTTATTGTTTGCCTTGATACACCAATTTCCTTTGCAAGATCGTCTTGCGTAAAATCTTTAATAGCTCGTTGTACTTTTATCGTGTTTTTCATTCTACCTATTGAACCTTTTTAATTGATAAAAAAACATGATTTGTACCAATAACATAAAAATTAATACCTGGAAATAACTAAACCCCATAGTTGCATCTTCACCATCAATTAAATAATCGACAATGTACTCTACTTGTGGCTGTACAACGGAATAAATAACTCCAATAACAAATGCCAAACGATAGGATTGAGATCTTAAAGAGTCGATAAACTCATCTTCTATTTTATCTTTTGCTAGTGACACTAATAAGAATCCAATAACTAAGATGTTCTTTAACAATGGTTTCACCCATTCTGGTTCATCAACAAATTTATTGACTATCATGAACAAAAAAGTAATTGCTACCACATACCAACCTATTCGTTTGAATTTATGAGCTAATTGAAATTTATTCATTTTTTCTATTCGACTTCTTTCTTTTTTACAAATTGAATCTTTCATCATATATTATTTTACAAATTGACAAGTATACCTTATATAATGACAAATATACTTTACATTTTGTAAATTACCAAGAGATTTAAAAATATTTATTTAATTTTAGGTAATCAATTAATTAAAACTTTTTATTTATGTCAGAAAATTCAAACAAACCCAATGTCCTATTTTGGGTCATTGGTGTTTTAGCACTAATTTGGAATGGAATGGGTGTTGACGCTTACCTTCAACAAGCATATCAAACAGATAGGTTCTATGAGATGTTTAAAGATTCGCCTGAACTCTTAAATTTAGCTATAGATTCGCCTTATTGGTCCACAGCCATCTTTGCGATAGCTGTATTTAGCTCTATTTTTGCCTGTATTCTATTGCTGTTGAGAAAAAAACTTGCAGTAACTTTATTTTTTATAGGCTTATTAGCAGTGCTAATACAAACCATTAACGGTTTGTTTATAACGGGTGAAACGCAATACTACACTGCATTTAATTACAGTATGCTACTTATGATTCCATTGTTTGCCGTCTTTTTATATGTATACGCTAAAAAGACAAGAGCTAATGGATGGTTGTCATAGAGCCACATTCAACATGAAATTAAGGAGCATCTCATTTGAGATGCTTTTTTTATTCAAACATCATGGCAAGAAACTCGGCTACACAGGCAGGTTTTTCAACCCCCTCTATAACTACAGTACACATAAACGTAATTTTAACTCCTTGTTTTTGATCTTCTATATTTTTGATTGAAGAGAACATCTGAAGTCTACTGTTTACAGGAACAGGATGCGGAAATCTTACAGAATTCAATCCATAATTCAATCCCATTTTTACACTATCAATAGAAATAATATCTCCCAGCATCTTAGACAACATCGATAAAGACATAAATCCATGAGCGATGGTACTCTTAAAAGGCGATTCTTTTGTTGCCCTTTCAACATCTACATGAACCCATTGTTTATCTAGTGTAGCGTTCGCAAAATCATGAATCATTTCCTGGGTAATCACAATCCAATCAGATACAGGTAATTCCTTTCCGATCATCGACTTGAATTCAGCTATATTTTTAAATCGTACTGTTTCCATAGAACATTTATTCTTTTAGTTTCCCGAAGATATCACCTTTTATTTTTGGGAGTTCAAGATGGAATTTCACAGCAATAGACCGAATGATAATAACAATCAATGCTCCAATAATAAAACTAACAGGCTTAGACAATGGTATGTTAATCACTAACAGATAAACAGCACCGCCTGACAAGCAAGCCAATGCATAAATCTCTTTCTTAAAAATTAACGGGACTTCATTGGTTAAAACATCACGTATAACACCCCCAAAAACTGCAGAAATCATTCCCATAATTAATGAAACAAAAGGATGCAATTCATACGACAGTCCTTTTTGCAACCCTAATATAGTAAAGACACCGATTCCAATTGTATCAAATAAAAACATGGTCTTGCCCAAAGGAGCAATCTTACTTTTGAATAAGAGTGTGAAAATTACCGCTATTAAAATAGTCCATATATAATTTAAATCTCCAATCCAGTTAATTGGATGCGCATTGATAAGAACATCACGAAGCATCCCTCCTCCTACAGCAGTAACAAAAGCAATGATAATCACTCCAAAGAGGTCAAAGTTTTTCTTAGAAGCAACTAAAGCCCCACTAATAGCAAAGGCAAAGGTTCCTATAATATCTAAAACATAAATGATGTCCATTACATTTAAACTGTAGTTTCTGTAAATGTAATATTTAGTTCTTTTTGAATTTCATAAATCCGTTGAACCTCACTTGGCAATATAAACGCTATAGAAATCCCCGTATTTCCTGCCCTGCAGTTCTACCGCTTCTATGTGTATAATATTCTAATTGTTCTGGTAATTGATGATGAATTACAAAAGACAGTCCGCTCACATCGATTCCTCTTGCAGAAACATCGGTAGAAATCAAGTATTGTAAACTTTCATTTTTAAAGGCGCGCATTACTTTTTCACGATCTCTTTGTTGCATATCACCTTCTAAGGCTCCTGCAGAAAACCCTTCTTCGAGCAACTGCTTTGTCAAATTTTGAGTTCCCGCTTTTGTTCTGCAAAAAATAATCCCTCGCTCTGCCTCTCTTTTTTCTAAAAAACGGATGATTGCATCTGTTTTCTCTTTAATCGAAGTTTTAGCAAAACGATGGCTAATATTTGCATTTACCAATGCATTTCTATCAATCTCAACACGAGAAGCATTCGAATCCATGTATGTTTTAATAATTCTTTGAATCTCTTCGGGCATCGTTGCAGAAAACAACCACGTATTACGTTCTCCCGATGTGTATTTTAAGATTCTATTCAAATCTTGTTTGAATCCCATACTCAGCATTTCATCTGCTTCATCCAAAACTAAAGTTCTGATACTTTTTAAATCGACATTTCCTCGCTCAATTAGATCAATCAAACGACCAGGAGTCGCTACAATAATATGTGTAGTTCTTTTTAAATTATTAATTTGACGATCGATTTTTTCTCCTCCATAAACACCCTCAACAAAAATCTTTTCGGTATTGTATTTCGTAAACTTAAATAATTGCTTTTTTATTTGTTGAACCAGTTCTCTAGTTGGCGACAATATTAATGCTTGGACAGCATCATTTGAAGGGTCGATCTGTTGAACAATAGGCAATCCGAAAGCTGCTGTCTTTCCAGTTCCTGTCTGTGCCAAACCAATAAAATCAGTTCTTTCCCCTAACAGCACCGGAATTGTTTTTTCTTGAATTTCTGTAGGTGTAGAAATCCCTAATTCCTTAATAGATTGTATAAATTCTTTCTTAATTCCTAAAGACGCAAATGTGCTCATAACTCTGGTTTAATTCTGGCCACAAAGGTACAGTTATTTCGGAGCTAACGTACGTAAAATTTTATCTGTTATTCTAGTAGGTTTGAATGTTTCAGCGTCTAACAAGCAATAGGTTGTTTGTGCTTTCACAAGGAGCTTATTGTTCTTGTAAAACTCCACATGACGTACCGACTTAATCCCTCCTGTTTCTCAACCCATGTTCTTGCTTCGATTTCATCTCCTAGAAGAGCTTGGCGCAAATAATCAATTTCATGCTTAATTACTACCCAAACATATTCAGAAATAGTATGCCCTTCTTTTAATACTATCCAGTGCAGATTGGCAATGTCTTGCATCCATTCAAGATACACCACATTATTCACATGATTTAAGCTATCAATATGTTTTTCAACTACACTATAATTCGTTTTAAAAATGCTCATAAAACAAACTTAACTCAAAATGAAATGATATGTTA
>JAESUF010000225.1 GCA_016763215.1 Flavobacteriaceae bacterium | reverse complement strand
GAAGAGTATTTTACAGCTGCACTTTTTACTGCTGATTTGATGAATTCTTGCAGTTCAATCTTTTCAGTAAAGTTTTCATCTTTAATATAGCGTAACGTTTTTCTTGTTGCTGATAGAATATCTTTTCTAACAGGCTCAACGATAGCTGATAAGTCGTTTTTAAGTTTTGTAATGAAAGTACCGTTACTACTTCTTGAAGCCACTCTTTCTAACAAATTAACCGCTGTAGAGACTTCTGATTTTATTTCATTGATAAATGCATTCCAAGCGCTTCTCTTTGCTGCACTTACTTCCTTTTTAGCTTCTTTTTCTAAAGCTAATAATTCTTCTTCAGAAGAAACAAATTTTAAACATCCTCCATTTCCATCTTCTAGTTCGAAATCTAAAATCCATTGACGCATTTTTACAATGCAGTCAAAATCTTGCTCCCATTGCAAACGATCGGCATTTTTATACCTTTCATGTGATCCCGAAGTAGAGTGTCCTTGTGGCTGAGTTAATTCTTTTACATGAATTAAAACAGGAATATGTTGTTCTCGAGCAATTTGAGAAGCTTTATTGTAGGTGTCAATTAACTGTACATAATCCCAACCGTTAATCACAAAGATTTCATAACCGTTTGTGCCTTTCTCTCTCTGAAACCCTTTTAAAATCTCAGAAATACTTTCTTTGGTTGTTTGGTGTTTTGCATGAACAGAAATTCCATATTCATCATCCCAAACACTCATTACTAGAGGAACTTGTAATACACCAGCAGCATTGATTGTTTCAAAAAACAAACCTTCACTAGTACTTGCGTTTCCTATAGTACCCCAAGCAATTTCATTTCCTTTCTTTGAGAAATTGGTGTGATTTTCTAAGCCTTTTACATTTCTGAAAATTTTAGAAGCTTGTGCTAAACCTAAAAGCCTTGGCATTTGACCTGCTGTAGGAGAAATGTCGGCACTAGAATTTTTCTGTGCAGTTAGATTTTTCCATTGACCATCTTCTTGTAAACTATGGGTTGCAAAATGACCTCCCATTTGCCGACCTGCAGACATTGGTTCAATATTAATATCCGTATGCGCATACAAACCAGCAAAAAATTGTTGAGCATTTAACTCTCCAATTGCCATCATAAAAGTTTGATCTCTATAATAACCAGATCGAAAATCCCCATTTTGAAAAGCTTTTGCTAAGGCTAATTGAGGGATTTCTTTACCATCTCCAAAAATTCCAAACTTGGCTTTACCTGTCAAAACTTCACGACGCCCCAGCAAACTACATTCTCTACTTACTCTAGCGACTCTATAATCGTTTAAAACCTCATTTTTGAAGTCATTGAAAGAAAGTTCGGTAGTAGTAGGTGCGGTAGTAGTATTCGGCATAGTTCAATTTCTTTACGTGTTTTGCAAAGGTAGTCTTTTTAAATGAAATTTAAAAATTTCCTTAATTATTGATTATATCGTAATAAACAGGCTGTAAAATGAAGATTTATTGAATATTCTATAAAAAACCACGTCTAAAAAAATTAAAAATAGCTCTAGGGCTTGCAGTAATCACAAAACGGATACTTTTTGGGTACGCATTTTTACCAACTTCCCAGCCGTTATTTGAATAAAGAGGAAGGTAGATTTCAAAGATATTGTTAATGAAATTTAAGCGGATCCCATTCTCATAACCCAAAAAGATATTCCTGCCTTTGTTTTTTAGAAAAGCAGCATCATTATAGATTTCTAACCAACGCCAAAGACCTATGCTTGAGTTGAATGAAACCATAAACTGATTTGCATAGCGTTCTTTTAGCACGGATTTAAATCCACCTTCAGCTAATATAAACTGCTGACTAAATATTCCGGATCTTTCTGACCTTCCAATATAATTGAGCTCAAATAAATAGTCATTAGCCCTGTCTAGTCCAAAACTAAAGAAATCAGAATTAGTATTGTTTGTTAAGAAAGTACCAGCATACACCCTGAAGTCTAATTGCCTATTTTTAGCAGTTAATTTTCGATACCGTATTTCTCCGATTACTTTGGAATATTTACTTCCAATTTCTGTGCCTAATGAATATTGGAACCCTTTTATAATATCTGGCTTGCTATAAGAATATCGCAATTTAAAAATGCTATATCGATCAGAATCTGTTATTGCACTACCTAGGGGTGTTTCTCTATTAATATTTAATAACCTAGCTGAAAGAAAACTACCGCCAACATCTCTTAAACTTTTTCTTCGAAACTCTAAGGTTACACTTTGATTAAAAGTGTTGTATAATAAATCTTCAGTATAATGCAAATTGCTTCCCGATAAAGAATAAAATATTCTTCGAATGTTAGATTTTTCAAAATACTGAATATAACGTGTAGAAAAAATACCATTGATAGAGTTACTTTTTGTTCCGTATAGTGGGGTTACAGCAAATTGAAAATTTCTATTTAAGATGGGTTTATTATGAACTTTAAACCCAAGTAGAAGACCATCATAAAAATTATATTTGATGTTTGGTTCTATATATAATTGATGATAATAAGGGTCATTGATGTCTTTATACAGTTTTAATCGAATCGGTTTGTTTAGAATGTTTTTTCCAATTTTCCTCCAGTTATCTAGAGAATTAAATTCAGGATAAGAGTTTTCAAAATTCAAAGAAATTCGATTAAAATCTCCTTTAGGAATGGCTATGGTTTTTGTACTGTCTATGTTTTCTAACCATTTTTTAAACTTTACTTCTTTGTTCTTAACGCCATATAATGCTACTGGAGCAGTTACATTTCTTTTGTTTTTAATTGTTACGTAAACAGAATCATTACGAATGATTGCTTTCTTAATAGTGTAATCAATTTTCTTAGTGGTCGTAATATAGTCTCCAAAAAACCATTGTACATCTTTGGTTGTTTTAGATGAGACAATGCTTCCAAATGTCTTGCTATTTGAATACTTTAAACTATTTTTTAAATAGAATTCTTGAAACGATTCTTTAATGATCGTATCTCCAACATAATCCGCCAAGTAGCGTAGTCCAATACCAGCTTTATATTTACTTACAATTTTACGATTGAAATTTGATAAAGAATCGGATCTTGTTGTTAACGATTGATCTAAAAATTGACGAGCACTGAATTGATAAATAAAAGGATACTTATCGTTGAAATTTAATTTTGAAAAATTAAAATTTCGCAGCCCCCACATTTTGGAAACGTTCCCTGCAAGTTTAATCTCTGGATAATATTCAGAAACATAGAGCATCATCAAATAGGTTTGTAAACCATCAGTAAGCCAGTAATCTTTTCTCTTATCTAACAATAAAGTATTGTCAATATACTTTTTAGTCATCGCTTTAAACATTGTCAAATCCCATTCGAAAACGTCAGAAAAAGGGCGGATGAACTTCGGGAGCTGATTTAGTCCATAGATTGGATTTTTTTGTTGTGTAACTCGATCAATAAACATTTCTTTATGAGGATACTTCCCTAAGTAACGCTTAATAAAAAAGAGTTGTCTGTTTAAAATATCTGTACCAAGTTTAGGGTTGATTACCTTTTTATGTAGATCAGTTTTAATGTTGATGCCTTCTGTTTTAAAAGATTTAAAGTTGTTTTGTAAATCAATGTTCAATAAGACTTCGGTTTTATTTTTGCCAATTAAAAAGTATTCATTAAAAGCCCCTTTCTTGGTTGTATACTTGTATAAATTAGAACTCAGGTGATACTGTTTCGGAAGTGCTAATTTGATTTCGTAATCTGTCACGTTGGTAAGAAGGTCATCCATGTTTAGATTACTCATAATTTTCCATTGACCATCATGCAATGCAGGAACTAAATACCAATACCTAAGATGGTAACCAGTGCTGGTCTTTCCATAGCCAGTAAAACTTGCATTGGGTATTTTTACCTCATAAGATACTATGATTTTTACAGATTCTTTTGGAGGAACTGGTTTTCCTAAAAGAACTT
>JAESUF010000224.1 GCA_016763215.1 Flavobacteriaceae bacterium | reverse complement strand
GAATATTGGTACTACATTTTAGCTAATATCTTAATTGTAATAAGCTTCTATATCATCATATTTGCATCTGCTTTTTTTCTTGGACCAATGGCTATCTTAACCATCATACTAATAGTGTTATTTGGGGTTGCTAACATTATTCCTAATCTAGCAGTAATTGTAAGAAGGTTGCATGACACGAACAAATCTGGATGGTGGGTTTTACTTAGTCTTATACCTTTAGGAGGCCTTGTGCTCTTAATATTTTACTGTATTGAAGGTGATCATGGAGATAATCAATATGGTACAGACCCTAAAGATCTTTCAAAATCTGAAATAAATCAAATGGGACGTTCCTAAAAGGGTAAAGAGTTTTCTTTAGGGTTTTATTTTCCACTTGATACTACAACCAACACTTGGTTTTTCGGTTTCCCTGTACAGTCGATTGCTTAGTATGGTTTCTAGCACAGCACGAATGTCCTTTCCTGTTAGTGGAATTCCATTCTCTGGCCTGGAGTCATCTAATTGTCCGTGGTAAATAGACTTTAAATCTTTATCAAAGACATAGATATCTGGAGTACAAGCAGCATCATATGCTCTTGCGACTTCCTGAGTTTCATCATACAAATATGGAAAAGGGTAATGTTCTTGTCGGGCTTGGAGCTTCATTAAATATGGACTATCCATTGGATACTTTTCAACATCATTGCTGCAAATTGCCACAAAACCAAAACCTCTAGATTGATAATCTTTCGCTAATTGCACCAACTCTTTATTTACGTGAACTACAAAAGGACAATGGTTGCAAATAAAGAAAATTATAGTCCCTCTTTCTCCTCTGATATTTTTCAAAGAAATTTCTTTACCAGAAATGGTGTCCGGTAAACTAAAACTAGGAGCAACTGTTCCTTTTTCAAAGGTATTGGAAGGTGTTAGGGCCATAATTAATTTTAAAAGGGTAATTCAGGTTGTTTCTAAAGGGTAAAAGTACGGACTTCGCTATATTAAATGCAACATACGTCGCCCTAAAATTTCAAAGGCAAATGCACCACCTTTTTAGTTTCAAAAAAGTCTTCTGTAAAATAATTAGATAAATCATATAACGTTGCAGAAGTATATTTTTGTAACTCCTCTGTTAAATCACCTCCTTTTAAATACAAGATTCCGTTTTTTAAATTATGGTGTTGCTTTTTATTAATTTTCCCTTTTGTCCAACGAACAAAAGTTTCCATTTGCGCTACAGCTCTACTCACAATAAAATCATAGGTATCTTTTACTTCCTCCACTCTACCATGCGTTGTTTTTACGTTCTCCAACCCTAGTCCTTCAGCGACTTCGTTTACTACTTTTATCTTCTTTCCAATACTATCTACCAAATGGAACTGCGTATCGGGAAATAAAATTGCTAAAGGAATTCCTGGGAATCCACCACCAGTTCCAACGTCCAATACTTTTGTGTTTGGTTGAAATTCTAGCACCTTGGCAATAGCTAAAGAATGCAAAACATGGCGTAAATACAGCTCATCTATATCCTTTCTAGAGACTACATTTATTTTCAAATTCCAATCTTGGTACAACTCTTGTAGCTTAGAGAATTGTACTATTTGCAACTCGGTTAGATTGGGAAAGTATTTTAAAATTAAATCCATAGTTATAAACAAACCACAAAAGTAATTAATCATGTGAACAATTACATGAAAAAAGAGTCGTTTATCATCATATCAATCACTTAAAACATTACTTTTGTACCTTAAATTTTTTCCTATTAATGAAAACAGTTAATTTTTCTCGAATAGACAAAGCTAAATTCTTTAGAACTCTTAACAAAAGAGTGAATACTTATTTTAAAGAAACAGGCGTTAAACGTACTGGAAACTGGAAATTATATTCCAAAGCAGTAATCATGTTTTCGCTTTTCTTAGTTCCTTTTATTTTAATTTTAACGATCAGTATGCCACAATGGTTAATGATTGTTTTTATGTTTATTACTGGAATTGGAATGGCTGGAGTTGGAATGAATGTAATGCATGATAGTAACCATGAATCTTTTTCTAGCAGAAAGTGGGTCAATAAATTGATGGGTAGTAGCATTTATATTCTGGCTGGTAATGTTTACAATTGGAAGGTGCAACACAATGTTTTGCATCACACATTTACCAATGTAAAAGATCATGACGAAGATATTGACGCAGGACGTATTATTCGTTTTTCTCAACATACTGAATGGTTTAAAATTCACAAACTACAGAAATACTATTCTATTTTTTTATATGGTTTACTAACCATTAACTGGGCAATTACAACAGACATTAAGCAAATGCACAGCTATTTGAAACGTAAATTATCCTATGGAGAATTTCCTAGTCCAACTGTTGAATGGACAAAATTAGTCATCTCTAAATTGGTCTATTATGCACTATGGATTGTATTACCTTTATTGGTATTAGATGTTGCTTGGTGGAAAGTATTGATAGGGTTTTTCGTAATGCATTATACTGCTGGAATGATTTTAAGCTTGGTTTTCCAATTGGCACATATTGTTCCAAATACAACCATGCCTGTTCCAGACAAGGATGGAAATCTAGAACATACATGGGCGGTACATCAATTGTATACAACGTCAAATTTCGCTCCTAGTAATAGGATTGTAAACTTTTATACTGGTGGATTAAACCATCAAGTTGAGCATCATATTTTTCCTCATATCTCACATGTTCATTATGGTAAATTGGCAAAAATCGTAAAAGAAACGGCCAAAGAATTTAATTTACCTTACAACGAATATGAAACTACTCGTAGAGCTATTATTGAGCACTTCAGACATCTTGGTAACCTAGGGAAAAACCCACAAATGGCATAAATAAATGGCACATCCATTATCGGACAGAATAAACAGCCTTCCAATTTCACAAACATTGGCACTGGCTGCAAAGGCTAGAGAATTAAAAGCAGCAGGAAAAGACATTATCAGTTTAAGTTTAGGGGAACCCGACTTTAATACACCTGATTTTATTAAAGATGCTGCAATAGAAGCAATTAATCAAGATTACAATTCGTATACCCCTGT
>JAESUF010000223.1 GCA_016763215.1 Flavobacteriaceae bacterium | reverse complement strand
ATACATCATAGGCAAACGAGTATCTTCATTTAAAAAACATTCGTAAGCTCCCTCTTCAATTGCTTTGAAAAAAATATCCACAGCATAATCTGTTGTCCCTCCTCCTGGTTTTGTCTTCCAGCTAATAATTCCTGGGTATCGGATACTTCGTACATCTACACCATACTTTTCATGATAATAATCACACCAAAATTCTCCAGAAATCTTACTGATTCCATATACTGTAGAAGGTTCTGTGATTGTCCTTTGTGGGGTGTTGTTTTTAGGAGTTGTCGCTCCAAACACTGCAATGGAACTTGGCCAGAATACTTGCTTTATGTGTTTCTCTTTGGCAATATCCAGCACTGCTAAAAGAGAGGTCATGTTTAAATCCCACGCCTTACTAGGGTACTTCTCTCCTGTAGCCGACAACATGGCTGCCAATAAATAGATTTGAGTTACTTTATACTTTTTAACCATTAGTAAGATACCCTCTTTATCTGTAGCATCAACTATTTCAAAAGGACCAGAATCCATTAAAAAAGCATCTCCTTTTCTTATATCCGAAGCTATTACATTTTCATTTCCATAAATTGAACGGAGTTTGTCCGTTAATTCTCCGCCTATTTGACCACTTGCGCCTAATATAAGTATGGTTTCACTCATTGAAATTTGTGTTTTTCTTAAAAACAAAGGTAAATAATTTCGCTTTTCATAAAAAAGAAATAAATAAAAAACCCTTCATTTCATTATCTGTAAAATCTAAATTAACATTTAATCGTTTATATATTCTTAATTTTCAAGTAACTTGCGTGCTCTTAAGTACTTTATTTTGAATATGAAATTTCTCTTTTACCTTGGTCTAATCCTTTTTTTCGCTTCATGCGATCAATCTAAAGAAGATTTGAAACAGGTTGTTGAGAAGCCTGAGTCTAGGGTTGTAAAAAAACATGTTTCTATTCTTAAAGTTGACATTCAATTTCAATCAAAAATTGAAGACTGGAAAGAGTATGAAGCAATTAACAATTTCATACAACAGTTTACAACTATCTCTCCTAATGAAGCTTTAAATAATTCGAGAGAGTTAAATGGTTTAACCAAAAGTTTACGGGATAGTATTAAACCTGTCTTTTTGGAAGGTCCTGCTTTTAGTGCTAGGATTAACTTACTATTTAATGAAACCTTACGCCTTTACGACCTCTCTTCTATACCGGCTATAAAACCACAACAAGTAAATGAGCAGGTCGAAAAAGTATTGAATTCATTTTCTTCGGTTAATTCTAAAATAAACACCATCATATTACAATCAAATTTAGAAAGTGAAGTTGTTGATGTGAATTTTAAACGCATACAAAATACTATTCTAGTAAATAAAGAAGAAGAGGAACCAAAAATTATTTTGTCTAAAAAGAAAAAACCGAAGCTTACAAAAAGTACAAAAAAAGCTAGTTTTCCAAGTAGGGAAGAGCTTATGAAAAAAGGAACCTTAAAACGAACCAAAAAATCTAAAGACAATGGAAAAAAGACAGGAAACTAAAACCCAATTTCTTACAATACTATTCTTCCTTATTATTTCTGGAATATTTACCAGTTGTAATTCCTCTGATTTGAAAACACAAAAGGTTGAAAAACCTGAAGTAGTAAAAAAGGCAAACACTTTTTTAGATGCATGGCATTTAGCAGCTTCTGAAGCTAATTACACGAATTACTTTGGGAAAATGGACAGTATCTCTGTATTTATTGGTACAGATGCAGGAGAAAATTGGACAAAAAAAGAGTTTGAAAATTTCAGCAAGCCTTATTTTGATAAAGGAAAAGCGTGGAGTTTTAAAGCTATTGAAAGAAATATCTACATGAATGAAGATGCGACCGTTATCTGGTTTGATGAGCTTTTGTCTACTTGGATGGGCCTGTGCAGAGGCTCTGGTGTCTTAACAATGAAAAACAACGAATTGGTGCTAAAACACTACGTTCTTTCTGTTACAATACCCAATGATGATATTCAAAAATTAATTACCATTAAAAAAGAGAAGGATTCTCTATTCGCAAAAAAGCTTACTTCTCAGAAATAATTTCTTGGATTGTATCCTGAATCAAGTTCGATTCATATCCTCTTCTATACAGGTATTGATATAATTTCTGCTTTCTTTTATAGAGGTTCGATTCTTTGATTGAATTATTTTTCAATAGTGCGACTTTATGGATAGTGATTGCATATTCGTCGTCGTCAATTTCTTTCAATCCAGTCTTGATATTGTATTCTGAAATAGTGCGCATTTTTAACTCTTGTACAATTTTTCTTTTTCCCCATTGCTTTATTCGAAACTTCCCCCTAGCAAAGCTTTTTGAAAAGCGTTCTTCATTGAGAAAATCATGTTGCATTAAATGCAATAAAATAAGTTCTCTAGCTTCAGGGATTAAACGGAATTCAACTAGTTTTCTTTCAACTTCTTGATGACAACGGTCTTGGTAAGCACAATAATATTCTAATTTTTTTTTGATCTCATCTACAGTAAATACTTTCCGGTTCATATGGCTAAAATAAAAAAAGGGTTGAGAAAAAACATTCCCAACCCTTTTTAGTTAAAACTTTATATACTTAAGCCATCGTAATTCTTCGCAACCACATTTTGAATTTAGTGATTAAGAAGAATAAAATTGGCACTACGATTAAGGTCAAGAACGTTGCTATGAATAATCCGTAAATTACTGTCCAAGCTAAAGGACCCCAAAAGACAACATTGTCTCCACCAAAATAAATGTTTGCATCAAATTCGCTAAACAATGTAAAGAAATTAATGTTTAGTCCAATTGCTAAAGGAATTAATCCTAAGATTGTAGTAATTGCTGTTAACAATACTGGACGTAAACGAGCTCTACCCGCTTTTACAATAGATTCAAACAAGGCTTGAGTATCTAAATATTCATTTTCTTCTAAACCTAGTTCCACCTTTTTTCTATCAATTAATAATTGAGCATAATCCAATAATACCACGCCATTATTCACCACAATTCCAGCTAGAGAAATAATTCCCATCATGGTCATCATAATCACAAAAGATGCTCCAGAAATAACCAATCCGCCAAATACTCCAATAAAACTTAAGAAGATAGCTAGCATGATAATACCTGGCTTAGAAACCGAATTAAATTGAAAAATCAGAATAAAGAAAATTAATGCTAATCCTGAGAGAAATGCACCTACTAAAAATGTCATTTGCTTGTTTTGTTCTTCAATCTGTCCTGTATAATCTATTTTAATTCCTTCTGGTAAGTCTTTAAAACTCACCATCTCAGCTTGTATCTTACGTACCACAGCACTCGCGTCAGTTTCTCCTGGTGATAATGCAGAATATACTGTTACAACACGTTTAACTGCTTTGTGTTTTATAGCACTAAACCCAGAGTTATTTTTTTGAGAAGCAACTGTCGAAACTGGAATTTCTTTTATCTTACCAGAAGCTTGATCTCTGAAAATTATATTTTGATTAAAAAGAGCACTTGTATTATATCTATCACCCTTATTAAACCGAACATAAATATCATAGTCCTCACCATTTCCTTTATAAACTCCTGCTTTATTTCCAAAAATTGAAGCTCTTAATTGTTGTCCAACCTGACCAGTGCTTATTCCTATTTCTCCTGCCTTTTTTCTATCAACCAAGACTTGCATTCCAGGTTTATCTCTATTTACATCGATCTTTAGTTCATCGATTCCAGAAATACTTTTGGTATTAATATAATCACGCATTCTTTGCGCTGTCATAATTAACTCGGCATAATCATCCCCTTCAATTTCTATATTAATAGGTGAACCTACAGGTGGACCATTCGCATCTTTTTCAACAGAAATTAATACTCCTGGGTAAATTCCAACCAAAGCCGTTTGTACTCTTTGGCGCAATAACTCACTATCTAAACCTCTTCTAAATTTGTATTCTCTCATAGAAGCAGTAATTTTTCCTTTATGGGGCATCTCAGCAGCAGAACCTCCATCTGTTTGTGGATTTCCTGCCCCTTCTCCAACCTGAGAAACAATACTTTCTATCATAAAGTTATGATCACCATCCATATAATCATCACTATATAAAACAGTAGATACTTTTTCTTCGATCAATTTAGTAATCGTATTTGTTTTTTCAATATCTGTACCTTCAGGGTATTCGATATATACAATGATCTGGTTTGGTTTGTTATCTGGAAAAAACTCAACTTTTGTTCTCTGTGTTCCTAGAGACCATCCAAATGTCATAATCGCTGCAATTAACAATCCAAAAGTTCCTGTAACTAAAACATATGGTCTTTTACCGGTTAACGCACTTTTTAGCATTTTTTCATACCAGTTTTCTAATCTTGGTAATACTTTGTTCTGAAAACTATTTGCCCAACCTCTTAAGAATAACCTGTAAACCCATAACATAATGGCGGTAAAAATCATTAAAGTTCCTAAAGCGCTATACACTCCTCCTGTTAAATACACAAGAACTCCTATAGCAACCATAACACTTGTCATGATAATAATTCTTTTGATAGGCATACTCTTATCTTCAACGCTCATAAATTGAGACACTAAGACGGAGTTAAAGAAAATAGCCACAAATAAGGAAGATCCTAACACAGTAGATAATGTGATTGGAAGTAAAATCATAAAATCCCCCATCATTCCAGGCCATAAACCTAAGGGAATAAATGCTGCTACTGTTGTTGCTGTAGAAATAATAATTGGGAAAGCTATTTCACTAATCCCT
>JAESUF010000222.1 GCA_016763215.1 Flavobacteriaceae bacterium | reverse complement strand
TTTCATGATGTCTATCTTCATTGGAATTATTGTATTCTACATCAAATACTGGATTACAGGACATCATTTTGATCCAGGAATTATGGGTGCATTTACGGGGGCTCTTTTAGGTGGTACTTTTGCTGTGGTTCGAAAATTCACACACTCGTTTAAAGTATATAGAAGGCTAGAGACTTTACGGAAAAAAGGATTTAACAACTATGGCTAGTCAATAAATTGAGCAACATTTTGCCAGGGTCCTCCATTAATGACATCCAATCCATTTTGAGATAAAAAATCTGTCGCACTCTGACTTCTTCCACCACTTTTACAAACAGCAATAACAGGTTTATTATACGATTTTATTTCTTCTAAATTTTCTGGAATTGTGTTTAACACAATATGTTTAGCTCCATCTATATGGTCTTCATTCCATTCTGCGTGAGTTCTTACATCTAAGACAACAGCTCCGTTTTTTAAATATTCTTGAATTTTATCTGCTGTATTTTTTTGGCTAAACATTCCAAATAATCCCATGGTACTGGTAGTTATAATTGATTTGCAAAATTACACTTTTTCTATTGAGTATCTTATGAACTCAACTGTAACATTTCACTCTTTTTTACTACTTATAAGTATAACCTAAAAAACTTTTGCTATGAGTTTTATAAGTGCTATGGCTACAAGCCTAAAGAACAATAAAAGAGATCGTAAAAATGCTCTGGAAATTTTAAAAGAAAATGGAGGCTACTCTACAAAAACTGAATTGCGTTTTGACAAAAAAGCAACAAAAAATCAGTTAAAGAACATCCGTGAAAAAATTAAAAAAGAAAACAGAACCCGTTTAAGAAACAAGACCTTACTAATCCTTTCCATCATTCTTATTCTTATCTATTTTGTTGGTTTTGTCAATCTATAAAGAGGGGTCTATTTTAGTTAATAAATTTCAACTTTTTAGTCCTCAGACAATAAAGCTTTGTATCTTAGCTTTCCTCATTAAAAGAATCGTTTGAAAAGATTATTTTGCTTTTTAATTCTATTAGTAACTTCTATAAATTGTAGTCAGAAAAAGACAATTAAAGTTGATGTTTCTAAAGAAATTGTCACCCCAAAAACCTATGTTGTTTATTCCACAACCGAACCTCTAATAATTGATGGGAAAGCAGATGAGTCGGATTGGGAAAATGCAAAATTTACAGAAAGTTTTATCGATATAGAAGGTATAAAAACTCCAAATCAAACAACAAAAGTAAAAATGCTTTGGGATCCTGAATTTTTATATGTTTATGCAAAATTAGAGGAGAAACACATTTGGGGAGATATTACAAAAAGAGATGCCGTAATTTTTTACAACAACGACTTCGAGGTATTTATTAGCCCCTCTAACGATACTCATAATTATGGTGAGATTGAAATCAATACTCTGGGAACAATTTGGGATCTGGTGCTAAACAAGCCCTATAATGTTGGTGGAAAACCAAAGAATCAATGGAATTTAAATGACTTAAAATCGGCCGTATCTATAAAAGGTACTTTAAATAATTCGAAAGATATAGATGAATTTTGGTCAATTGAAATGGCAATACCTCTAAAAGCTTTTGCAGAACTTAAAAACAGACCAAAGGTAAAACCCAAAGATGGTGAACAATGGCGTATTAATTTCTCGAGGGTTCAATGGGATTTTGATTTAAATAATGGGCGCTATTCTAGGAAAAAAGAAAAAGGAAAATTTTCACCTGAATACAATTGGGTTTGGTCAAATCAAGGAGCAATTAACATGCATATGCCAGAAAATTGGGGTTACATTCAGTTTTCTGACAAAACGCCCTCTTCTCCAATTGAATTTCAACACAAAACGGATGTTTTATCTGAACAAATTACCTATGCGTTGTACCGAAAAATTGCTTTTAAAGATTTAAAAAAATTAAAACACGAACCTGCTGGAGCTAAAATTGAGTTTGACCCTATAAAAATTGAGAATACCACCATAAACGCGACATTCTTAAAAACGTTTACTGGGTTTAATTTACATACTCAAAATTTAGCTAAAAATTTAGAATATTTCATCAGTGAAAACGGGCTCATACGTCGAAGTAAGATCAATAATACTAAAAAGTAATCTCTTGAAAAAAAGCTGTTTTTAATCGCCTTCATCATTTTAGTTTCATGCACAAAGAATGAAAAAAAATCAGAATTACCCTCAAAATTCATCATAAGTTCCTGGGCTCATGGTGGGAAAGAATTCAAAAAAGAAGTTTGGAAAAAAAAGTTAAACTATTACGATTCTCTTGGAATCAGTGAAATCTTAGTAGGAGGTTCTCCAAAAATTTTGTCGCAAATTATTCCGTTAGCAGATCAAAAAAACATCAAAGTTCACGGCTGGATGTGGACATTGAATAGACCTGGAGACACTATTGCTAATAAACACCCAGAATGGTATGCCGTTAATAGAAACTTACAGAACTCGTTAGATTACCGAGCCTATGTAAACTATTACCAATGGCTGAGTCCCTTTCATCCAGAAGCTAGAGAATATATTATAAACAATGCGAAAAAATTAATGGAAGTAAAAGGTTTGGCGTCTGTACATTTAGATTACGTTCGCTACCCAGATGTTATTTTAGGTGCCGATTTACAACCAAAATATAAATTAGTTCAAGAAACTGAAATGCCAGAATATGATTACGATTACCATCCTTTGGCTAGAGAAGGTTTTAAAAAAATTTTCGATAAAGACCCTATTGATTTTAAGCACCCTGAACTGTCTACAGAATGGCGGCAATTTAGATTAAATGCCATCACAAGCTTGGTGAATGAAATCATCGAAATAGCCCACACTAAAAATAAAAAAGTAACCGCAGCTGTATTTCCTTTCCCTGAAATGTCGAGACAGATGGTACGACAAGCTTGGAACGACTGGAATTTAGACACCGCTTATCCGATGTTGTATCAAAATTTTTATAGAGAAAATATTAATTGGATTGGTTTTGCTACCAAGCAAGGAGTTAGTGATGTAGACTTTCCAATTATTTCTGGTTTATATGCTCCTGCTTTAAGGGATCCTAAAGATCTAGAAAAAGCCATTTTAATTG
Source organism: Flavobacteriaceae bacterium (assembly GCA_016763215.1). The sequence goes on along the minus strand of JAESUF010000222.1, from coordinate 212 downwards.
CCAAAGAAAACGGTGCCAAAGGGATCTCTATTTTTACTGCTGATGGACTAACAAAAGAGCAACAAGCTGTTCTAGTTCGATTAAAAAACAACCAATAAGTATTGATTTCTCTCCAACGGTTTCGCAAAATTTTAAAAATCACCTAAAAATCTTTCTTACTTTTACCATTCAATCAGCAATTAAATGAATAAGAAAGTAATCTTGATGATTTT
>JAESUF010000221.1 GCA_016763215.1 Flavobacteriaceae bacterium | reverse complement strand
GCTTTTAAAATGTCTTTCTGACTAATTTGGCCGATGAGTTTTCCGTTTTCTACAATTGGAAACCGTCTAATTCTTGAGCTAATAAATTTGCTTGCAGCGTCAAAAATATTCATATTCTTATCGATTGTTTCGACTTCAGAAACCATGCTGTCTTTTACGGTATGACTACTACCCAGAGGCATATTGTAATACTTGCTTTCGGAAATATGCTTAATACAGTCACCTTCAGAAATTACACCAATTAACTCATTATTTTCATTAACTACTGGCCCTCCTGAAATTCGATTCTTAATTAGTTTTTCAATGACTTCTTGGATAGATTCTTCTGGTTTAAATGTAATTAGTTTAGTGGTCATATAATCAGCCACTAAAATTTGGTCAGCAGGTTTTGAGATGTTTTTTTCTCTTTTCCCTTGAAAGTTGATAATCGCCATAGATAAAAGTTCTTGATTTCATTAAAGTTACTGATTTTTAAATATTTATAATATTCAATCTTCTTTTTTTTTATTTAGTACATTTATGCAAATTTATTTTACATGAAAAAATATGCGTCTATTGTCTCGTTAATCATTGTGTTGATTTCTGCTTATTGGGGGTTTTATGATTTAAGTCCTTCTAGAGTAACGCAACCCAAAGACGACACAGAGTTTTCAATAGAAAACGCATTATCACATTTAAAAAATATTACAGAAGAAGTTCATTATGTAGGAACTGATGGTCATAAAAGGTTCAAAATTATCTTTTTGGAGAACTTCAAAAAATGGGATTAAACCCAAGTATACAAATACAAACTATTATTAATAATAAATGGTACGCAGGGACAACCATAGAAAATATTGTTGCAAAAATTAAAGGGAGAGAAGACGGAAAAGCACTCTTGCTTTTAACACACTATGATTCGAACCCCAATTTGGCTATTGGAGCCAGTGATGCTGGGTCTGGTGTTGTCACAATTTTAGAAGGTGTTCGCGCTTTTCTTGCCAAAGGTGAGCAACCTAAAAACGATGTTATTATCTTAATTTCTGATGCTGAAGAACTAGGGCTTTTAGGCGCTAAGGCTTTTGTCGAACATCATCCATGGGCTAAAGACGTAGGGTTGGTTCTAAACTTTGAAGCTAGAGGAAGTGGTGGGCCAAGTTATATGCTCATGGAAACGAATGGGAAAAACAGCCAATTGATTTCGGAGTTTTTAAAAGCAAATCCAAGTTACCCTGCATCGAACTCTTTGTTGTATAGCATCTATAAAAAATTACCTAACGATACCGATTTGACGGTTTTTAGAGAAAATGGAAATATTAACGGGTTCAACTTTGCATTTATTGGAGATCATTTCGATTACCATACCATGCAGGATACTTACGAGCGATTAGACAGAACTACTTTAGCACATCAAGCAGATTACCTGATGAATTCCCTTGCTTATTTTGCAAATTCAGATATTGAAAACATGAACAGTGATGTCGATTTTGTCTATGTAAACTTTCCTTTTGTAAAACTACTAATCTTTCCTTTTTCTTGGGTGACACCCATGGTAATTATTGCGATTATTCTTCTTATCATATTAGTTTTCTTTGGAATTGTTTTGAATAAAATCGATTTAAAACAGCTATTTATTGGTTTTATTCCATCACTCCTCTCCATTGTTTTATGTGGAGGTATTTCTTTTCTCTTGTGGGAAGCAATTCTACTAATGCATCCATCTTATAAAGACATGTTGCATGGGTTTACCTATAATGGATACTGGTATATCATTGCTTTTGTTTGTTTAAATCTTTGGATGTTATTTTTCCTTTACAAACGATTTATAAAAAGAGATAATATTACAAGCTTATTAATAGCTCCTATTGTTATTTGGATCCTAATAAACTTCTTTATCCCTGAAGACTTTAAAGGAGCTGGGTTTTTTATCATTCCTGTTTTTATAGCAGAAATCATTTTAGCGATTTCTATCTTTAGGAAATCCATTGATAAAAAAAATGCCATTCTTTTTGGAGTCTTGTCTATTCCAACCGTGTATATTTTTGCTCCACTAATTAAGCTATTTCCTGTTGGGTTGGGCTTAAAAGTTCTTTTTATCAGTGGTATTTTCTTAGCACTTCTGTTTGGTCTTTTATTGCCTGTTTTAAACGCGACAAAATCTAGAAAAGCGTTTACAAAATTGGCGGGAACTCTGGCTATCGCATTTTTTCTTGTGGCAACTTTTCAATCTGGATTCACAATCGACAAGAAAAAACCCAATAGCTTGGTATACATTAAGAATGTAACTGATTCTACGGCCTACTGGGGGACTTATAATAAAATTCTGGACCCATACATCACGCAAAAATTAGGAGAGAATCCTACAAAGGGAGGAATTGCCAACACAAGTTCTAAAAGTAAATACAATAGTCGCTTTAGCTACCACACCAAAGCCGAAAATATTGCGATTGAAACTTCAGACATTCATATTACTCAAGACACCATTATAGGAGAAGACAGACTAGTAACATTTAGTCTCGTTCCAAAAAGAACGATAAATAAATACGAATTAGGCGTGATAGATTCTATTCAGTTTAAGCGCATCTCTGTAAACAATGCTCTTTATAACAACGGCGAACCTATCAAGATTAAAAGAGGAAGTTTCCTGTTATATCATATGGGAAATTCTGATGATAGTTTGTCTATTTCGTTAACCATCGCAAAAGAAGCTAAACTTAGTCTCTTTTTGAATGAAATATCATACGATCTATTAGAAAACCCATTGTTTACTATTAAGCCTAGAGCCGATAATATGATGCCCATGCCTTTTATAACCAACGATGCTATTATCTGTACTAGGCAACTAGATTTCTAATGCTATTTTATTTCTGAAACACGGAGTGTGTTTACCATTCCACGCTCTTCAACGGGCATTGAGGTAAGGTTAATTACCAAGTCTCCTGGTTTCACGTATCCTTTTTCTTTGACAATACTATTAATATCTTGAACGGTATCATCTGTGCTTAAATCCTCATTATAGAAATAAGCCTTCACACCCCAAAGTAAGTTAAGTTTCCCTAAGATTCTTTTTTCAGTTGTAAAAGCAAGTACGTGTGTTCTTGGTCGCCAAGCAGAAATTTGGAATGCAGTATACCCACTATTGGTTAACGTTAAAATAGCTGCGGCATCTGTATTATTCGCCATCAAAGCTGCGTGATGACAGACTGATTTTGTAATAAACCGATTCGTTTTAATGTGAGGTGGTCTTAATGGAACCTTAATTAATTCAGAGTTTTCTACACTTAAAATAATTTCTTTCATTTTTTGAATTACACGTACTGGGTGTTTTCCAACGGAAGTTTCTCCAGAAAGCATTACAGCATCTGCTCCATCCATAATGGAATTTGCAACATCATTTACTTCAGCTCTTGTGGGTACCGGACTCGTAATCATGGTCTCCATCATTTGAGTTGCTATAATTACAGGAATACGAGCTTTCTTAGCTCTCATTACTAACTTCTTCTGAATTAAAGGAACTTCTTGCATTGGAATCTCTACACCAAGATCACCACGAGCCACCATCAACCCATCACAATATGGAATTAAAGCATCGATATTCTCTACCGCTTCTGGTTTTTCAATTTTTGCAATTACTGGAACTCTATATTCTGAATATTGCGCAATCAAATCACGTAGCATTCTTAAATCTTCGGGCGTTCTTACAAAAGATAAAGCCATCCAATCTACTTCGAGGCTTAAGGCAAAAATGGCATCCTTTTTATCCTTTTCGGTAAGGGCTGGTAAAGAAATATCTGTGTTGGGTAAATTCACCCCTTTTTTAGAAGATAATGCGCCTCCGACAATTACTTTGGTTACTACTTTTACTTTCTTATCTGTAGAGATAACTTCAAATAAAAGTTTCCCGTCATCCACTAAAATTTGTTCTCCCTTTTTTACATCTCTAGGAAAATTTTGGTAGGTCATAAAAGCTTTCTCTTTGGTTCCAATACATTCTTCTGTAGTGAAAACAAATTCATCTCCATCTTCTAAAACAACACCTTCTTCCATAACACCAACACGCAATTTGGGTCCTTGTAAGTCAGCTAAAATTGCAACATTAAATGAGTTTTCCTCATTAATTTCACGAATTTGACGTACGCTTTCTTTTACATTGTCGTAATCGGCATGTGAAAAGTTAATTCTAAAAACATTCACTCCCGAGACTGCTAGTTCCGTTAGAATTTCTTTTGTATTTGTTGCTGGACCTAAGGTTGCAACAATCTTTGTCTTTTTATTTTTGAGCATGTTTTAAAAAATTAAAAATTCTTTCGATTTTAATGTATTTGTATCTACTGTGTAAGAAGTAACTACTTGGCTTATTCTTTTGATCTTGTCTATCGTTTTGTAAATCAATTCTTGATTTGTCTCTCCAACTATTTTTATAAAATAATCCACTCGTTTCTTTTCTGGTATTAAATAGGTTTTTGTTTCTGCTGTAAATGCCAAAGTATCTTTTTCATTTCTTTTTTCTTCACTGAAACTATTCGCAATTAAATACCAATCAAAATCATACTCTTCATTCACATATTGGTAAATAGAAAACGAAGCTTTACTTTCTCTGCTTTCGAAATCTAAACTAAAATTTGCGCGCGAGAACTGTATGTTTAAATTGTTATTTAAAAGATAGGCTAACTTAAAATCTTCCAATGCAGTATGAATGCCAATTAATGTATAATTGTCTTCACAAAAATCCCCTAAGTCTAATGAGTGAATCTGCATTTAATACGGAAATTAAGCTAAATTAGTTATAAAGTCTAGCTAACAAAATTACTGATTGTTTTAAAAAGGAAGGCAAAAAATAACGAAATCGTTATCGTACTATAAATTTTCTATCTGTTTTTGGAACACATAGTAGACTCTTTTAGACGCTCGTTCTTCAGCTTTCTTCTTAGAAGTAGCACGCCCTTTTGCAATTTGTACTCCGTCTATACTGATTTTAACACTGAAATGTTTTACTGTTTCATTTCCTGTGTCTTCATAGGTTTCTATGTAATATTTTTTCTTCTGCTTTTGACACCATTCGATAATCAGCCCCTTATAACTCGTAATTTTACCTTCTAGTTTTGGAATATCTACATACGGAACAATTACTTTTTCGTATGTAAACTTCTTACAATAATTATATCCTTTATCTAAGTAGATAGCCCCAATTAAGGCCTCAAAAATATTTCCATGAATATTATCCCCTACATTGTCTTGAGAAATATTACTCTTTACAAAATCAATCAAGTTTAGGTCTTTCCCTAACTCATTCAAATGTTCTCTACTTACAATTTTAGAACGCATTTGTGTTAAATACCCTTCAGATCCTTTTGGTACTTTCTTGTATAAATAGGATGCAATAACAGAGCCCAACATTGCATCTCCTAAAAACTCTAACCGTTCATAATTAAAAGGCTCTCCATCCTTATCGACTTGCTTTAAAGATCGATGAGTAAAAGCCATTACATAGAATTCAATCTTCTTTGGATTGAACTTCAATAAATCTCGCATAGCATAATAAAACCCCTCATCATCTCCTTTGGACGACGAGCTTACTATTTTGCGAATAAAATTCATTAAGGATTAGTCTAATTTTTTGAATGCTACACTAGCATTATGTCCTCCAAATCCGAACGTGTTGCTCATTGCAACTTTAATATCTCTCTTTTGAGCCTTATTAAGTGTCAGGTTTAGATCTGGGTTAATGTTTTCATCTACGACACTATGATTAATAGTAGGAGGAATTATTCCATGTTGTAGCGCTAGTATTGAAGCAATCGATTCAATAGCTCCAGCAGCTCCCAACAAGTGCCCTGTCATAGATTTGGTAGAATTGATATTGATATTTTTTGCGTGATCACCAAAAACTTGAGAAATCGCTTTTAATTCAGCAACATCACCTAATGGAGTTGACGTTCCATGTGTATTAATGTGATCTACATCTTCTGGATTAATTCCAGAATTTTTCAAGCAGTTTTTCATTACAGCAATCACTCCAATTCCTTCTGGATGTGGTGCCGTCATGTGGTATGCATCAGAAGACATTCCTCCTCCAAAAACTTCGGCGTAAATTTTAGCACCTCTTGCTTTGGCATGTTCATATTCTTCTAAAATGATAGCTCCTGCTCCTTCACCTAAAACAAACCCATCTCTTTCTGCATCGAAAGGTCTTGAGGCTGTTTCTGCGCTTTCATTTCTTGTAGATAAAGCATGCATCGCATTAAACCCGCCCATTCCTGCAAGGGTTACTGCCGCTTCACTACCTCCTGTAACAATAACGTCACAGTGTCCTAAACGGATGTAGTTTAAAGCATCTATCATTGCATTAGCAGCAGATGCACAGGCAGAGACTGTAGTATAGTTTGGTCCCATAAATCCATTTTTAATGGAAATGTTTCCTGGTGCAATATCTGCAATCATTTTTGGAATAAAGAAAGGGTTGAATCTTGGACTTCCATCACCTGCAGCATAATTTAATACTTCATTCTGAAAAGTTTCTATCCCTCCAATACCTGCTCCCCAAATAACTCCAACTCGTAATTTATCTATGATATCTAAGTCTAAAGCTGAGTCTGCTATTGCTTCATCAGAAGCTACCATTGCATACTGCGTAAACTTATCCATTTTACGAGCATCTTTTCTATTAAAATAATCGGTGGGATTGAAGTTTTTTATTTCACAAGCGAATTTTGTTTTGAACTTTTCAGTATCAAAATAGGTAATAGGCGCAGCACCACTCTTTCCAATAATAAGATTTTTCCAATATTCATCTTTGGTATTTCCTATTGGTGTAAGCGCTCCTAATCCTGTAACTACGACTCGCTTTAATTCCATAAAATAATTTAAGGACTACTTACTTTGTGTTTTCAATATAAGAAATTGCTTGACCTACTGTGCCAATGTTTTCGGCTTGGTCGTCTGGGATTTGAATATCAAATTCTTTTTCAAATTCCATAATCAATTCAACAGTGTCCAATGAGTCTGCTCCCAAGTCGTTAGTGAAGCTAGCTTCAGTTACTACTTCATTTTCATCAACACCTAACTTATCTACTATAATAGCTTTTACTCTTGATGTAATGTCTGACATAATCTTTTAATTTTTAGTTTTAATTAGATGGCAAAAATAAAAAACTTTATTTTAAAACGCTGTTTTACTTGAAAAATGTGTTAGTTTTT
>JAESUF010000220.1 GCA_016763215.1 Flavobacteriaceae bacterium | reverse complement strand
CTGTAGCGAAGTATTTTTACTAACTGAAAGAAAATTAAAAGAGAACATGCCAAAAAATGAAGACTTAAAATCCGTTTTAATTATCGGTTCAGGTCCTATTGTTATCGGTCAAGCTTGCGAGTTTGATTATTCAGGATCACAATCTTTACGTTCTTTAAGAGAAGACGGAATTGAAACCATCTTAATCAATTCCAATCCAGCAACTATCATGACAGATCCTTCCATGGCAGATCATGTATACTTGTTGCCGTTGACAACCAAGTCTATTATAAAAATATTAAAAGAACATCCACAAATTGATGCAGTACTTCCTACAATGGGAGGGCAAACAGCCTTGAATTTATGTATTGAGGCAGATGAAAAAGGAATTTGGGAAGATTTTGGTATTAAGTTAATTGGAGTAGATATTAATGCAATCAATATTACTGAAGATAGAGAGCAGTTTAGAGAGTTGATGTTGAAGATAGGAATTCCTATGGCGCCTCAAGCAACGGCTACTTCTTTTTTAGAAGGGAAAGAAATTGCACAAGAGTTTGGTTTTCCATTAGTAATTAGAGCTTCTTATACTTTGGGAGGTGCAGGTGCATCTATAGTGTATGACCCTAATGATTTTGATGAATTATTACGAAGAGGGTTGGAGATTTCTCCGATTCATGAGGTAATGATCGACAAAGCGATGATGGGATGGAAAGAATACGAATTAGAATTATTGAGAGATAAGAATGATAATGTAGTAATTATCTGTTCTATAGAAAATATGGATCCTATGGGAATTCATACAGGAGATTCAATTACTGTAGCTCCTGCAATGACACTTTCTGATAGAACATTCCAGAGAATGCGTGATATGTCTATTAAGATGATGCGTAGTATTGGAGATTTTGAAGGAGGGTGTAATGTTCAGTTTGCAGTAAGCCCAGATGAGAAAGAAGAAATTATAGCGATTGAAATCAATCCGAGAGTTTCTCGATCTTCAGCATTGGCAAGTAAAGCTACTGGGTACCCAATTGCAAAAGTTTCTACAAAGTTAGCCATTGGTTATACTTTAGATGAATTAGACAATCAAATTACAAAATCATCATCGGCGTTATTTGAACCTACATTAGATTATGTGATTGTAAAAATACCACGTTGGAACTTTGATAAATTTGAAGGATGTGATCGAACCTTAGGATTGCAAATGAAATCTGTTGGAGAAGTAATGGGAATTGGACGTTCGTTCCAAGAAGCATTGCACAAAGCAACACAATCGTTAGAAATCAAGAGAAATGGTTTGGGAGCTGATGGAAAAGGATACAAAGATTACAATCAAATTATAGACAAGCTTACACATGCATCATGGGATCGTGTATTTGTGATTTATGATGCGATTGCACTGGGAATTCCTTTGAGTCAAATTCATGAGATCACAAAAATTGATATGTGGTACTTAAGACAATACGAAGAGTTATTTCAATTAGAAAAAGAAATTTCTAAGTATACCATAGAAAGTTTAGACAAGGAGTTATTATTAGAAGCGAAGCAAAAAGGATATGGCGATCGTCAGATTGCTCATATGCTAGGGTGTTTGGAAAGTCAAGTATACAATAAGAGAGAAGAATTAAACATACAACGCGTATATAAACTAGTAGATACATGTGCCGCTGAATTTAAAGCAAAGACTCCGTATTACTATTCTACTTTTGAAAATGTCGTAGAAACGGCCTCTGGTGAAACCTATTCACATAATGAAAGTATTGTTAGTGATAAAAAGAAGATTGTTGTTTTAGGATCTGGACCGAATAGAATTGGTCAGGGAATCGAATTCGATTACTGTTGTGTCCATGGAGTATTAGCAGCTGCTGAATGTGGCTATGAAACTATTATGATTAACTGTAATCCTGAAACAGTTTCAACTGATTTTGATACAGCCGATAAATTATATTTCGAACCAGTTTTTTGGGAACCTATATACGATATTATTAAGCATGAAAAGCCGGAAGGTGTAATTGTGCAATTGGGAGGACAAACCGCATTGAAGCTTGCTGAAAAATTAACTAAATACGGTATTAAAATTATCGGAACTAGTTTTGAATCACTTGATTTAGCTGAAGATAGAGGGCATTTCTCAAAATTATTACAAGAAAATAATATTCCATACCCAGAGTTTGATATTGCTACAACTGCTGATGAGGCTTTAAAGATTGCCGATGTTCTAGATTTTCCAATCTTAGTACGCCCATCATATGTTCTTGGAGGACAAGGGATGAAGATTGTTATTAATAAAGAAGAGTTAGAAAAGCATGTTGTTGATTTGTTAAGAAAAATGCCCGGAAATAAATTACTATTAGATCATTATTTAGATGGAGCAATAGAAGCTGAAGCAGATGCGATTTGTGATGGTGAAAATGTATACATTATAGGGATCATGGAGCATATTGAGCCATGTGGTGTACACTCTGGAGATAGTAATGCTACCTTGCCTCCATTCAATTTAGGACCACTGGTAATGCAGCAGATTGAAGACCATACAAAGAAGATTGCCTTGGCACTTAATACTGTTGGTTTAATCAATATCCAATTCGCTATAAAAGAAGATATGGTATTCATCATTGAAGCCAATCCAAGAGCTTCTAGAACGGTTCCTTTTATTGCTAAAGCCTATGGAGAGCCATATGTGAATTATGCGACTAAAGTGATGCTTGGTGAAAAGAAAGTAACCGATTTCGATTTTAATCCTAGATTAGAGGGGTATGCTATCAAACAACCTGTTTTTTCTTTTAATAAATTCCCTAATGTGAATAAACAGCTGGGTCCAGAAATGAAGAGTACCGGAGAAAGCATCTTATTTATTGATAGTTTAAAAGACGATCAATTCTATGATTTATATTCAAGACGTAAAATGTATTTAAGTAAGTAATCTGTATTGATAAGATATTTAAATTCTAAATATAAAAAAGCCTTCAAATTAATTTGAAGGCTTTTTTTGTAGAATAAATTCGAAGGAGACCTTGATATCTTTAGAAATTTTATTTCGTACAATTTTTGGTATTTTAATATTATAATCTGAGGCATTTGCAAAAAACTCACCTGAGATAATAATTGCAGCATTCTTTTTTGTTATGTTTACAAGGATGGTTTGCAGCGTGTTTTCTTTACCATGAAAGCTTAATACACCATCCAGACCAATTGAATTAATAGTGTCGGATAACGTGTTAAAGGAGAAGTTTTGAAGTTTTCCTTTAAAAGTTGCTTTTGGGTACTTGTATGATTCGGCATAGTTTTCATTAAAATGCTCTTCCATAAGTGCATTTTTAAAGCGAAAGCCTTTTATAAATACTAGAGCGGCAAACTCACCATTTTTAGTATTTAATATAGCTGTAACAGCATTGGTGCTGGCTTCAACTTGTTCAAAAGTAGGTACTGAAGCTTCAAAAGAAACAACTCCTGTTCTAGTTAAATATTTGTCTTGAGCTGAAGTGCTTAAACAAATTAGTAATATTAGGTATACTATGCGTTTCATTGTGTATAGTGTTATTCTTCCATGAATCCCTCATCTTGCCATTGTATAATGAGATCAATTAAATTTTGAGGTAAACTTGGTCCACCCAATGGCATTAGTCCACCAGGTCCATTTCCAGAAATCTTACTTATTAAGTTATTATTCTCCACTCCACTTATAACGTCTGTGTATGTTAATAAAGATGTATTAGCGGCATTGATAGGAGGGTTTGTATGGCATTGAATACAGTTATTATCTATAATTGACTTAATATGGGTGTTATAAGTGACCACAGTTGGAAGCGGAGTGGTATCAATTAAATCGCTTTCACTCGTATAGGAGCAGCCCAATATGAATTGCGTAATTAAAATACTTGATAAAATAAATTTCCGTATTGTGCCCAAGGGAAAACTTCTGGCAGCAGGCGCTG
>JAESUF010000219.1 GCA_016763215.1 Flavobacteriaceae bacterium | reverse complement strand
TGCTTAATAAAGCTAAAACAACAGGGACATTCTGTTCAAATTTAGTATCTCTAAAATGGAGATCCATTTGTTCTGCACCATCAAGGAGCAATTTATAATTGTCAAACCCTACCGACAAACTAATAGAAAGACCTACCGAAGACCATAGAGAAAAACGACCTCCAACCCAATTCCACATAGGGAAAACATTTTTTTGGTCTATCCCAAATGCTTCTATAGCTTCTAAATTGGTAGAAACGGCAACAAAATGTTTTGCAATATCAAATTGAGAAGCAGATGATAAAAACCAATTTTTAATCGTATTGGAATTTGTAATCGTTTCCTGAGTTGTAAAGGTTTTGGAAACAATAACAAATAGTGTTGTTTCCGGATTTAGTTTTTTTAATACTTCAGAAACATGATCTCCATCGATGTTCGAAACAAAATGTGTTGTTAAATGATTTTTATAATATTGTAGTCCTTCAACGACCATATCAGGTCCTAAGTCAGAACCTCCAATTCCAATGTTAACAACATCCGTAATTTTTTTCCCAGTATAGCCTTTCCACTCTCCTGAAATTAGCTTGTTCGAAAAGATTCTAATTTTTCGAAGTGCTTTTTCAATTTCAGGTTTAATGTTTTTCCCTTGTATATAAATAGGACTGTCAGAATTACTTCGTAACGCTGTGTGAAGTACTGCCCTTTCTTCAGTTACATTAATAACATCTCCTGAAAAGTATTTTTGAATGGCATCTTTTAAGTCAACTTCATTTGCTAGTTCTACTAATAGCTCAACAGTTTTTGAAGTAATTCTATTTTTTGAAAAGTCAACGGAGAGGTCATTAAAATCAATTGAAAAGTTGTTTTTTCGATTCGTATCATCTTTGAAAGCCTTCTGCATTGAAAAAGAAGTCATTTCATTATAATGATTTTCTAACTTTTTCCAAGCATTCGTTTTTGTAGGATTGCTGTTTTGTAAAGGCATGTTTAGACTAGTTTTGGGCTACTAATTGTATAGGGGTCTCTGTTGGAAGTTCTATCCTGTTAAGTTGGTTTCTAAGAGGAGCTATAAACTTGAGGTATTGTGGTTTTATACTCTTTTTTAAAGGCTTTGCTGAAGGTAGTTTTTGTTTAAAAGGATCTACTTGCCGCCCATATTTCCAGAAACGATAACAAACATGTCTTCCTTCTGTACTACCTGTATGACCAACCCATCCAATAATATCACCTTGTTTTACATACTGTCCTTTTCGTACTTTACGTTGACTCATATGTAGGTACTGAGTAGAATAGGTGTTATTATGCTTAATCTTTACATAATGACCATTTCCTCTTCTCTTATAGGCAGACTCAGAAACTGTTCCGCTAGCGGTAGCCATAATCGGTGTTCCCTCATTCGCTGCAAAATCGGTTCCTCTATGAGGCTTTATTTTATTTCCGTAATAAGCAATTTTACGCTTTAAATTATACCTCGAAGAAATTCGGTATTGGAATTTAATAGGAGATTTTAAAAACTGACTGCGTAACATGTTTCCGTCTTCATCATAATATTCTGGAATCCCTAAATTAGAATCAGAAATAAATCGATAGGCATACAACTCTTTTTTATTGTGAGTAAAAAGAGCCGCTTTTACTTTTCCATACCCAATAAAGGTTGTGTCATCAATAAATTTTTCTTCATAAATGAGTTTGAATTGATCTCCTTTTTGAAGTTTATAAAAATCCAAAGTCCAAGCATAAATATCCGCAACGGCATAAGTAAGATTCGGATTTAAATGCAAGCTATCCATAGATTGAGACAAAGAAGAGTAAATAATCCCTGCAACTTCTTTTTCAATAATTTTGATTGGTTTTCTATATTTGTATGCAGTAATTGTAGAATCTGAAAAATCGATAATAGTTGCTACAGACCTACTATCTTTATAAATAAAAATTTGAGCTTTCTCTGTAGAATCTTTTTTAGCAAGAATTAGATAAGGCTTCCCAGCTCTTACTCGTCTTACATCAAAAGTGTCTTTTATTTTGGTTGCAATTTTGTTAATCTTAGGATAGAATACATGATGTCTATCTAATATGATTCCGAAACTTTCACCATTTTTAATGGTATCCTTAATTACTTTGTAGTCATTTAGTCTATAACCAAATTCATAAATGTCTTTAGGGACAACCTTTTTTTTAATTACGGGGACGATTTCTTTTTTTTCATCTTTACCACATGCAAATACTAGGAAAAGGCTAAGAAAAAGGAGGATTGATTTTTTCAAGAAAAATAATTTATTCTATAATAATTAGGTGTAAAAATACAATTTAATCAAATATGATTTTAAATGAATTTGATAATCCCTTAAAAGCTTTCAATTCTGCTCGTAAAGAACCTACAGATAACGACGCTTTAATTTTGATTGGGATCTTATTATCATCTGCGGTTACCCAGATAGTTACACTTTCACTTTCTTTAAAAACTCTTCCCGCCTGAACTACAGGACGTAACTTAAGTGTTTTTATTTTTCCAAACCTTGTTTTTATAATTTCAGTACCTAAAAATTTTAATTTAAAAGGAAATGTCTTTGAATCGAAAAACATATTTAGTTTTATTTCATCGCCCGCTTTAATGGTATCAATATTAATGTTCCTTAGATAGTAGAAAGCAGAAATCATGTCCTGCACATTATTAAAAGGAACTTTTTTTATTGTTTTGCGTTTGTAATCCTCAATGGTTGCAGTATCTTTCTCATAATTAAATTTAATATCTCTTTTAATAACATGACCACCTTCGTATACATCTCTCTTAAAGAGGTAGGGTTTTGGATCTTCAAAATCAAAATATGATTCATAAGTGTCTCTTACTTTAAAGAACCAACCGATGAGCCCAGTTGTTTTACCATAACCTTTTGCATGGTAAACTTTTTTACCATTTAACAGTGTTTCCTTTAATTCTAAAGTCGCTGTTCCTGCTTTTAGGAAGCCACTATAGCTCATTTTGTATTCTAGCCACTCTCCAGATTTGTACGGCTTTTTTTATCCTCTTGTGCAACAAATACAGAAGAAATTAGAAGTAAGGAAATGATTAAAATATTTCTTTTCATATATGTCAAACTTATAAAAATTGTACGACAATCTAAAGGATAGAAAACAAAAAGGGGGCCATTTTTTCAAATGACTCCCTTTTTTAACGATTATTTATCATTTTTAAAACGTTCCCCAATCTTTGAGCTCTTGTTCAGTCCATAAATACGGGAAGAAAATTCTACGTTGATATTTAGGGTGCATATACTTTCTCCAATTACTTCCACCTGTTGCTTCTAACTCTTCATCTCCACCTCCAAGATATTTTCCTGCAGCATTATAATGTGCCAATACCCATTTTACATTAACGGTATAATCGTAATGACGCATCGCTTTAATTAGCTGTTCATCTTTTTGTACTTTCTCAGGAAGTTGTTTGAATTTCTTTGAAAGGTTAGATTCGTTATAATCTTCCATAAAATCAATAAAATCTCCCATGTACTTTTTATCAAAAAGCTTGATCAAAATCGATTTGTCGCCTGTTTGATGGTTCTTCCCAGCCGCTTGCCAATACAAATGATCATAGGCATTCTTAGAAGAAGAATTACGATCTATAGTATCTCTAAAACGAACATCAATCAAGTTGATTAATTCTGTAGATGCAAATTCAATCTTTCTATATTGAGCACTTTGAAAACCACTAGCAGGAGTTAATGTATTTCTAAATTTTAAATATTGCTCACGTTCCATTCCGTCTGCCATAACAGTAAACGAATTGCTAAGCATATCAAAATAACTACTAATACGCATTAAATGCATGGTGAATTTCTCTGCACTAACCTTCTCTGGTTTAGCCACCTGATCGATTTCCCATAAAATCATTTTGAATAATAGTTCATTCACCTGATGGTACATAATAAATACCATTTCATCAGGTTGATTTGTTCTTGGGATCTGCAAACCTAACAATGCGTCGGTTTGAACATAATCCCAGTAGGTAATTGGTGTGCTCCAAAGCAAACCTTCTAGCATTGAGTCTAATGGAACACCTAGTTTTTGGTATTTCTCTTCAATGGCTTTTAAGATATCGTCTTTACTCATTTTTTTTCCTGTTAAGAATAAAGAGAAAAGAACAAAGAGAAAAGACGAAGTGGTACTTGTCTATTCTCTTTGTCTATTCTCCCTTTTCTAATTTATAAAGTTCCTCTTTTTGCCTGTTCTCTTTCAATAGATTCAAACAAGGCTTTAAAGTTTCCAGCACCAAAACCTCTAGCGCCCATTCTTTGAATAATTTCAAAGAACAATGTTGGTCGATCTTCTATAGGTTTGGTGAAGATTTGCAGCAAATACCCTTCTTCGTCTGCGTCTACTAAAATGGACAGTTTTTGAAGCTCTTTAATGTCTTCTTTCATAATCTCCATGTGTACACCCAAACGTCTTGGAATATCATCGTAATAGGCTTGAGGCGGTGGCGGTAAGAATTCAATTCCTCTAGCTTTTAACTGGGTTACTGTTTTAATAACGTCGTCAGTGGCAACAGCAATATGTTGTACGCCAGATCCTTCGTAGAAGTCTAAATATTCTTCAATTTGTGATCGTTTAGCAGCTTTGGCGGGCTCATTAATTGGGAATTTTATCCGACCATTTCCATTACTCATCACCTTACTCATTAAGGCAGAATACTCTGTGTGAATCTGCTTGTCATCAAACGAAAGGAAATTCACAAAGCCCATGACGTCTTCGTACCATTTTACCCAGGTATTCATTTCACCCCAACCAACATTACCTACCATATGATCTATATATTTCAATCCAACAGGAGTAGGGTTGTAATCCGATTCCCATTCTTGAAATCCAGGTAAGAATTTTCCAGTGTAATTTTTGCGTTCTACAAACATATGAACCGTTTCTCCATAGGTGTAAATTCCTGCCCGAACAACTTCACCATGTTCGTCTTTTTCAACAACGGGCTCCATATAGGATTTTGCGCCACGTTTTGTTGTTTCTTCGTAAGCACTTCTTGCATCATCTACCCAAAGAGCAATTACTTTTACACCGTCGCCATGCTTTACAATATGATCGTTGATTGGTGATTTGCTGTTTAATGGTGTCGTTAGCACCAATCGGATTTTATCTTGTTTTAATACATAGCTTACAGAATCTGTTGATCCTGTTTCTAAACCTTTGTATGCATAGGATTGAAATCCAAATGCTGTTTTGTAAAAATGTGCTGATTGTTTTGCGTTACCTACATAGAATTCTACATAATCGGTACCTAATAATGGAAGAAAATCTTTAGCTCCTTCAAATATTTTTTCTAGACCGTAGTCTACTGATTTTAGCTCTTTTGACATAATATCATGTTTACTAGTTATTGTAATAATTGACCTAATCGATTCGTCTTTAATTACCACATGGCTCTTAAATGAGCTGTTATATCTATTCTTCTTTCTAACATATTACTCTAACCAAGATTTATGATAGTCTTCGTCTGCTATTTTCATTGCTTCTTCAGTGACCTTTAAAGGTTTAAAAGTATCTACCATAACAGCCAACTCTTCAGTAGCTGTTT
>JAESUF010000218.1 GCA_016763215.1 Flavobacteriaceae bacterium | reverse complement strand
CTATAACTATCGTATTAACTGTTTGGTCTCCTAACAATCTTTTAGGAATTCCATCATCCAAAATAATAATTGGCTGAGCATCTATAACGTCAGCATCAAAAACACCCGCTGCATTATTAAAGACAACCAACCCAGCAATAGTTCCTATCCAAATTCTATTATCATTGTCTACAGCAACACTCTCTATTCGTGAATTTGGCAAACTCCCTTGTGTTGTTTGTGTAGTTAATGCTCTTAACCTTGATCCATTTTCATTAAAAGCGATAACTCCATCTCCTCTTGTTCCCATCCATACAGTATTGCCTCTATCAACAGCAATCTCTGTAAGTCCAAAAGAATTTTGAGGTTTTACAGAGCTAATGTCAAACCCTGACCAAGATCCATTAGAAAACTTTTTCAACTCGTTAATTCCTCCAATATTAGTCAACCATAAATTTCCTTGAGCATCAAATGCAGAACCTCCAATTCGTATTGTTACTCTGTTTACGTTAGTTGGATCTATATCTTCCAAAGGGCTATTTAAATGGTTGTAAAAATTAGCAATTGCATTGTCTTGAATTTCAAACAACCCTCCCGTATTAATTGTGTTCGTTAAATTAGTTTCTCCAAATCCACTTATAAAGACTCTATTTGCATCATTTGGATCTATTGTTACATCAACTAAATCAGGAAAAGGGTTCGTAATAACATTGGGTTCTGTAAACCAAGCTTCTCCATCAAAATGACTGCATCCTAGTCTTCTCTGGATAGGAGCAAAATTTGGCGAATACCCTCCATAGACAATCCATAAATGATTATTTTTAGCGCTTAAAGAAAAGACATCGTTAGAAATAGGTCCGTCAGGATGTATTTCTTCAAATGCGGTTGGATTTCCAAATGTAGAACTCAACACTCCGTATTGTTGAGTTGATAAATACAATTCATTGTTTTCAGCAAAGGCATTATTTAAATTGTAATTAAAATCTGAATTTGCTGTTGTTTGTAATACCTGTACTATTCTAGTATCAAAAACAATTGCAGACTGATTTAATGCAATCGTTAAATTCGTTGAAGACTCTTTCATTCCTTCAACAGTGGTGAAAAAATCTCTTACTAAAGCCAATCCATTGCCTACTATTTCGAACAACCCTGTATTTAAAATTGTAAAAAGACGATCCTCAAAAACGGTAATGTTTTTAAAGAGGTTGTTTCCTCCAGCGATTAGGCTCCAATTATTAAAATCGATTAAATTTGGATTGGTTACTTCTGCATGGAAGACCCCTTCATCTGTAGCTGCATAAATTCGGTCGTTATAAACAGTAATTTCACCAACATTAACATCTGTTGAATTGTTTCCAATAAAAAAAGTATCTCCAAATTCTAAATTATTGATATCGTATTCTACAACAGCAAAAGATGTAGAGAGATACAACGTACCTTCATGCTCATAAATATCATTAATTCTCTTTTCTCCCGATTGATTAAAATTAACAATATCTGCTGAAATTGTAATACTCCCATCACTATCAACTATCTCAACTAAACCATTCTCATAACCAATAATTAATCTATTGGTGGCTGTACTAAAGTGAATTACTGTCGTTGTTTCGCCAGACAATCCTTGAACAGAAGATAATTTTTGAATTTCTTGGCTACTACTATTGTATGTGAAAATAGCATTGTCAGATAATGCATATAATATAGTTCCATCTTTAACCACATCTTTGACATTATTGTACGAAAAAAAGTCTTCCCAAGAATCGCTATAATCTATCTGAGCAGTTGCCAAAAATGACACAAAAAATAAGAGCAAGAAAAGGATGTTTCTCATACAAGTAATATTGAAATCAAATATATTTATTTCTTGCAACAATAACGATAAATCCGCTACATTAGTGCACTAAATCATTTGAAATGGCCTTAGAAATTGAACGAAAGTTTTTAGTGACTACTCTTGACTACCAAAAACTCAGTTTTCAGAAAAAATATATCCAACAAGGTTTTTTGAATTCTGACAAGAATAGGGTTGTTCGTGTTCGAATTATTGATGAGAAAGGTTTTCTTACAATAAAAGGACTTTCTAACACAAATGGAACTACCCGTTTTGAATGGGAGAAGGAAATTTCATTTGATGATGCTAAAGAATTAATGAAGCTTTGCGAAAAAGGAATCATTGAGAAATACAGACATTATCATAAGGTAAAAAACCATGTTTTTGAAATTGATGAATTTCTAGGAGATAACAAAGGTTTAATTGTCGCTGAAATAGAATTAGAGTCTGAAGATGAAAAATTTGAAAAACCAAAGTACCTTGGAAAAGAAGTCTCAGGAGATCAAAAATATTTTAATTCCAATTTGAGTAAGTACTCTTTTAAAAATTGGACATAAAAAAACCTCGAACTGAAAGTTCGAGGAAATTTAATAAACCTACCCCCTAAAATAAGATTTATAATACCTAAACGTTCAAATAATAAAATTATTATATCCCGTTAAGGTACGCAAATATAAATCTTTTTTACTGATTCACAAGCGTTTCCATAAGTTTTACACACTATTGAATTAACATAGGTTTACTTTTGAGTTTTATTAAAAAACTTTTAGAAAAAGCTAATAAAAATTTAAAGTAACTGCCATTTTATTACATTATATGTAATAAAAAATGGAGAAAAAATGACTCGCGCTTCCTAAAACCACGAAAACATGGAAGATAGCATGATTAAAAGGGAGCTTTTTTATGGAGTATAGAACAGCTCCTAAAGTGTAAAAAACGCCTCCTAGGATTAAAAATTTCAATCCATTAGGAGAAAAATCTGCCATTAAAGGTTTAATAACAAATGCAATTTGCCACCCCAATAATACATACATGATAGTCGAAAGTTTATCAAACTTCCCCGTATAAAATAATTTTAAAATAATTCCGATCAACGCAAAAAACCACGTTGTCCCAAAAAGAATCCACCCAACTTTTCCTTCCAAAACAATAATTGTAAATGGTGTATAGGTTCCTGCAATTAAAATATAAATTGCTGCATGGTCAAAAATATTAAGCCTTCTTCTCAATTTTGCTTCTTTCGATGCATGGTAAAATGTGGATGCAGCATATAAAATAATCATGCTTACTCCATAAATAATTAAACTAGCTGGTTTCCAAAAACCATTAAAATCTAACGATTTTATAATTAAAAAAGGCAGTCCAATACTACTTAACAACAATCCAAAGGCGTGCGTTAAGATATTTAATCGCTCTTCCTTATCAGAATATCTATAAACTAGTTCTTCTTTCATTTTTCCGTTTTTGTATCTTTCATATACAATTCATCAGAAGACAATTCATTGTATAGTATTTGAAACGCTCTTTCTTTTAATTTAGGTAAATCTTCTGCTTTTAATCCTTTCGTTTCAATAAATGAATGCTGTCTTATTCTTAACTTTCCTGTCCCTCCCTTAAAAACATCCCAAGAAAACAACCTCTTGTTATCATAATATGTTTGAGGTACAATGGGAATTTGATGTTCTATCGCTAAACTGAAAGCTCCTTTCTTAAATGATGCTAAAATGACTTCATTTTCAGGTACTAATCCCTCAGGAAATATTCCAATACTAGTACCCCCTTCCAGTCTTTTTTTTGCCATTTCAAACACTCTTCTTCTACTCTTCGGACTGCTCCTATCAACCATAATCACCACCCTTTTATAGAAAAATCCAAAAACTGGAATTTTAACAAGCTCTTTCTTTCCCACAAAAACAATAGGGTTCTTACTTAACGCCATCAAAACAAAAGGATCCAGTAATGACGAATGATTTGGACAAAATAGGTAACTCTGATTTCTGTCTAACTCCTGATCAATTTGTCTTTTAATTCGAAAACCCATTCCATAGATTATTAAATATGACCATGCTCTCACCAATTTCCACAAAGTAGAATAATAGCTTTCTTTGGCTGTAAGAATCAATAAAAAAGGGACCATTAAAATAACGGTACTTAATAATAGAAGGTAGAACCACAACCTCCAAATCAATAAAAAAGGAATCTTTACCCAGTACATATAAGCGAATGTAGTAATATTCTTTTGTTTGATATATTTTACCTTGAAATCTGTATTTTTGCTAGAACAAAATTTAAACGATGTCTAGAATATTGACGGGTGTACAAAGTACAGGAACACCTCATTTAGGAAATCTTTTAGGAGCTATTTTACCAGCCATAGAAATGGCTAATAACCCTAAAAACGAGTCATTCTTATTCATTGCTGATATGCACTCGCTCACTCAAATAAAAAACGGAGATGAACTAAGAGAAAATACATACAGCACAGCAGCTACATGGTTAGCATGTGGTCTTGATATAGACAAAACAGTATTCTACAGACAAAGTGATATTCCTGAAGTTGCTGAACTTACATGGTATTTAAGTTGCTATTTCCCCTTTCAGAGGCTAAGTTTAGCACATAGTTTTAAAGACAAATCCGATCGCCTTTCTGATGTTAACTCCGGATTATTTACCTATCCTATGTTAATGGCTGCAGATATTTTATTATACGATGCTGAAATTGTCCCTGTTGGTAAGGATCAATTGCAACATTTAGAAATGACAAGAGATGTAGCAAACCGTTTTAATAATATTGTTGGAGATACGTTGATTCCACCTTCTGCAAAAGTGCAAGAGCATACGAAACTGGTTCCTGGTACAGATGGTGAAAAAATGAGTAAGTCTAGAGACAATGTGGTCAATATTTTTTTACCAGACAAAAAGTTACGAAAACAAATCATGTCTATAAAAACAGATAGCACACCTCTGGAAGTACCAAAAAATCCGGACACAGATAACATTTTTGCTTTGTATAAATTAGTAGCAAGCGATGCTGAAATTGCTGAAATGAGAGTTAAATATGAAGGAGGTAATTATGGGTATGGGCATGCAAAACAAGAACTCTATGAATTAATCATCGATAAATTTGCTATCGTGAGAGAGCGCTATCAACACTTTATGGAAAACAAACATGAAATTGATAAAGCGCTAGATATTGGAGCAGAAAAAGCAAGAAAAGTTGCAAAAACCGTTTTGCAAAGGGTTCGAGCTAAAATTGGATATTAAAAATAAAAAAGGCTTTACATTCGTAAAGCCTTTTTTATTTTTAATCGATGTAGCTTTTATAGCCATTGACATATAATTCCTCCCATTAAGGCAAAAGTAACAATCCAATAACCTGCATTAATTGCGACATACTTCACTGTTTTTCTTTCAAACATTGCTTGAGTTGCTAACACTGGAAGAATGAAAAATAGTCCAGCAATTACACCATGCAATGCACCATGTTTAAACGTCCTATAATTATCTCCATATTTTGTCATAAAATCTTGAAAGTAAGTAGCTGCTTCACCTTGCAATTCAGTTGCTCCAGATTCAAGGAGTGATGAAAACACCCCTGTTTGGTGAATTACAACAAACTGTAAAAAGAACGCTGCAAGAAAGCTAAAAACATAGCATAAAAGAAAAATAACAGCCATGTTTCCCCCTTTCATTGATTCCTTTGTGAAACCCATTTGCTTCATCCATGCTTTTTGAAACAACATAGGTCCATACCAAATGAATCCCATTACTAAAGGTACTAGTGCCGCTAGTGCAAGCGTTAAATAATTAATTTCCATGATAAAAAAAGTTTTGGTTAGTACTCAAATATACCAAAATAACGCTTTGGTTAACAATAGAATACAAAAAAACCCGAAGTTTAAACTTCGGGTTTTTATAAATTTATCAGCATTTTAATTAATCTGAACGCTCTTAGCAATGGCTTCTAACTCAAAAATAAATTCTCTTTTATTAACAGAAGGCGCATATGTAAACCCTTCGATAACAAGCAATCTATTGTTCTTTTTATCGACAATCGCATAGTTTAAAAATGGCCCAGCCATAAAATCATTCTTCACCTCCCATTTCCCTCTGGTTTCATACGTTTTGTTGCCTAGTATTTCTGTAGCTACAGTAAATGGAGTATAAGCCGCTTCAGTTATCATGTACATTCCTTCTTTAGAACCTGGAATATATTTTTCTCCAATCGCATCTCTCATAGCAATAATACCATCAGCAATTTTGGTCTCATCATTTAAAGGCAATGAATAGACTAAAATGTTATTATTCCCAGCTCCTCTTGCTATTCCACTTTTAAGGTGTTGTCGTAACCAAAGGAAATCTCCCGTATCATCTACTGTTTTAAATTCTTTTGGAATGGTTAAGGAAATTTTTAAATTCTGAAGTGTTTTGTATTTAGAATCATCTACTTTTTTATTTTCAAAAATTCTTTGTATAAATTTAAGGTCAGAATCTTTAAATGTCTTGATAATTTCTTGATTGTGCTTTTTAAACATTCTTATCAACCCTTGCTTATCTTTCGCAGAGAGATAAACGATTGTTTGTGGAGATGCATATTTATTATATCCCTTAGAGAGACTTTCTTTATCACTGATTTCTGTGACTAGGATATTTCTATTATGTCTCATCATGGCATTGAATCCATGAGGCGGCACTTGACCAACAGATAATGTTCTCTCTGGTTGGGGCAAACCGACCATCAATTCTCCAAATGATTTTCTCATTTCATCACCAACTTCCCCTGTCCAAATAGACCCTTCGGTAACCACCAATATTTTATTAAATGTTCCTACAGATCTTGGTAGGACAATTTTATTATCAACACAAGAAAGAAGCAATGCAATTATAAAAAATGATCCAATTATTTTTTTCATTTAGTTAGCTTTTAAAAATTTTAAGTTTTGTTCCAGGTTTAATACTTTTAGCACTCCAAATATTGTTCCACTCTTTAATTTGATTCACAGAAACTTTTTTAAACTTTTGCGCTATTGTCCAAAGTGAGTCTCCTTTTTGCACAACATAAATCGTAGGCTTCCCTTTAGCTGTCTTTTTAGACGTTGTTTTTTTGGTCGATTTAGGAATCCGAATTCTTTTGGGGTAGATACTTAAACGCTGCCCTATTCTTAATCTATTATTCCGAAGTCCATTCCATTTTTTAACATCTCTAACTCGTACACCAAATCGATTAGCAATCTTCCCTAAATAGTCTCCATTTCTCACTTTGTAACGGATTCTTTTGTCCATTTCAAAGTATTTAGGCAGTGGCTTTTCTCTTTTCCCATCATCTTCATCTGCCAATGCATACAATACTTTTTCATTCTTTAAAAACCCTACTGTAGCAACCCTTGGAATCGTAATAGTGTAATTTCTCTTTTCGATATATGGAATGATATCTAACTTAAATGCTGGATTCAAAAAAGATAAAATTTCAGCATCGATACCTATAGTTTCTGAAATCTGATCGAAACTTACAGTTCTCTTTATATGAATCGTATCCGTTTCAAAATGATGAATCTTAGGTCCATTCGAAGCTAATTGATGTTCTTTTGCATACTCAAATAGATACATTGTAGCATAAAATGCCGGAACATATCCAGCAGTTTCTCTTGGTAAGTAAGGTCGTATATTCCAATAATTTTTATATCCACCAGAACGTCTAATGGCTTTTGAGACATTCCCTGGCCCAGAATTATAGGCTGCTAAAGCCAAATCCCAATCACCAAAAATCTTATAGAGGTCACTCAAGTATTCACAGGCTGCAATAGTCGATTTTATTGGATCTTGCCGCTCGTCTACATAAGAGCTAACTTTCAATTTGTATTGCTTTCCCGTTTGATACATAAACTGCCATAAACCAGTAGCGCCTACTCTAGATCTTGCTTTTGGATCTAATGTAGATTCTACAATGGCCAAATACTTCATCTCCAAAGGAATGTCATATTGGTCTAGATATTTTTCAAACATTGGAAAGTAATACTCCGCTTTTGCAATTAAACTTGGATAGTATTTCTTTCTATATTTTAAATACGATTTAATCACTTTTCCCAATGCTGGATTATAAGCAATATGAAAAGGAGTTTTCGCATCAATAATTTTTAATCTTGCTTTTAAAAGATCTTCTGATAAGACAACGGATGCTACATCTTTAGTTTCAGCATCTTTTATAAAATATTCATTGGTCTCGTATAATGGTGAATTGTACTTCGTATCTAAAACTAAGCTGTCAATCAATGAAATATCTAAATCAGAAAATAAATCTTCTTCAACAATGTTTTTGATTGAGTCGAATTGAACAGTCGCAATTGTATCCTTATTACTTTGTGCTACGAGGCATAAGCTTGAAAATAAGAAAAATAAAAATATTGTTTTTTTCATTTGATGATTTATCTGTGTGGTCGAACGCAGTCGAGACCAAATTATAACCTCTTACAAGCTGCGCTTTAATCTTTGAATCAACCTGTTTTTTAATTCTTAATTACTCTGAGGTGACAAGAATTAAATATCTAATTCTACTACAATCGGACAATGATCAGAATGTTTTGCCTCAGGTAGTATGTATGCTCTAGATATATGTTCTTCTAAAGGTTCAGAAACCATATTATAATCCAATCTCCAACCTTTATTATTCGCTCTAGAATTCGCTCTATAACTCCACCATGAAAACTCTTGTCTCTCCTTATTTAAGTGTCTAAAGCTATCTATAAAACCACTATCTATAAAGCCTCCAATCCATTCACGTTCTACAGGTAAAAACCCTGAAACACCTTTCATTTTTGGATTGTGAATGTCTATTTCTTCATGACAAATATTATAGTCCCCACAAATGACCAAATTCGGAATGGTTTTTCTGAGTTCAGTTGCATACTCAAGAATCTCGTCCATATACTTAAACTTAAAGCCAAGTCGTTCATCATTCGTCCCTGAAGGCAAATACATGCTCATCACAGAAACATCATCAAAATCTACACGGAGGTTTCTCCCTTCAAAATCCATGGTTTCTATACCAGTTCCGTATTCGATATGATTGGGTTTTTCTTTACAAAAAATTGCCACTCCTGAATATCCTTTTTTCTGTGCCGAAAACCAATATTGATAAGGATACCCTGCCAACTCAAAATCTAGTGCATTGACTTGATCTTGCTGTGCTTTGGTTTCTTGAATACAAATCACATCTGGACCTGCTTGTTGTAACCAATCTAAGAAGCCTTTTTTGATGGCTGCTCTAATTCCGTTAACATTGTATGATATTATTTTCATTTAGTTCTTCTTTAGTTATCGACTGCACTCGATCTAACATGCTTGAGAATGTTACACCTCCATTTCTGGAACCTCTCCTTCAACAATCAGTGTTCCTTCCGTTGCATTTTGAACTTCCTCAACACTCACTCCAGGAGCTCTTTCTAACAAATAAAATTGGTTGTTCTTAATTTCTAAAACCGCTAAGTTGGTCACAACTTTGGTAACACACCCCACTCCTGTTAATGGTAACGAGCATCTCTTTAAAACTTTAGATTCTCCTCGTTTGTTAGTATGCATCATGGCAACAATAATGTTATCTGCTGAAGCAACCAAGTCCATTGCACCTCCCATTCCTTTGACCATTTTTCCTGGGATTTTCCAATTGGCGATGTCCCCATTCTCAGAAACCTCCATGGCACCTAAAATAGTAAGATGAACATGTTTTCCACGAATCATAGAAAAACTGGTTGCAGAATCGAAATAACTAGCACCTGGCATCGCAGTAATTGTTTGCTTTCCAGCATTAATGATGTCTGCATCTTCCTCTCCTTCAAAAGGGAAAGGACCCATTCCTAAAACTCCATTCTCGCTTTGGAACTCAACTTCAATATCGTCTCTTACATAGTTGGCAACTAAGGTTGGAATTCCAATCCCTAAGTTTACATAATAACCATCTTTTACTTCTTTTGCTATTCTTTTAGCTATCCCGTTTTTATCTAACATATTGATAATGTATCGATGTTTTAATTTAACTATTCACGTGAACGAACGGTTCTTTGTTCTATTCTTTTCTCGTACTTCTCACCTTGAAAAATTCGTTGTACAAAAATTCCAGGGATATGAATATGATCTGGATCTAAGTCTCCAACAGGAACCAATTCTTCAACCTCAGCAACTGTAATGGTTGCTGCACCACACATGCAAGGGTTAAAATTTCGAGCTGTCCCTTTAAACACCAAATTACCTGCAGCATCTCCTTTCCATGCTTTCACAAAAGCAAAGTCTGCTTTAAAGGCTGGTTCTAAGACATACATTTTACCGTCAAATTCTCTGGTTTCTTTTCCTTCTGCAACTTCAGTACCGTAACCTGCAGGAGTATAAAAGGCAGGAAATCCTGCTTGTGCTGCTCTGCACTTCTCAGCCAATGTTCCTTGTGGTGTTAACTCAACCTCCAACTCTCCAGACAACATCTGTCTTTCAAATTCATCATTTTCTCCTACATAAGAAGAAATCATTTTTTTTATTTGACGTTTTTGTAATAACAATCCCAGTCCAAAATCATCTACACCAGCATTGTTAGAAATACATGTTAAATCGGTTACTTCTAAGTTTACTAATTCAGTAATACAGTTCTCTGGAATACCACAAAGTCCAAAACCACCTAACATAAATGTCATTCCGTTTTCTACGCCTTGCAATGCTTCTTTTACATTTTTTACTACTTTATTTATCATAATCGGTTGATTAAAAATCTATATCTCCTTTTTTAATTTCAGGGTTCTTTTCATCTTTTTCATTTATCTTTTTCGCTAAACCTGTACAATCTATTTTTATAGAAAGCTCTTTTTCGGGTTTCTCAAAGGCCTCTTTACTAATATTCAATGTTGAATCTTCATAACATTTACGCATATAAATAGCCCAAGTAGGTAATGACATTGACGCGCCTTGTCCTTTTCCAATTCCTTCAAAGTGAATTGCTCTATCTTCTCCACCTGTCCAAACACCAGTAGCCAAATTTGGTACAACCCCCATAAACCAACCATCAGTCTGGTTTTGAGTAGTTCCAGTTTTTCCTGCAATTGGATTATCAAACCCATACGGGTATCCTGTAACATAATCAGGTCTTGGAGATGTTGTTCTCAATCGAATTCCCGATCCTCCTGTGGTAACACCTTCTAATAAATTTAAAACAACATACGCAGATTCTTCACTCAACACTTCTTGTGTTTTTGGTGTAGATTGCATTAATACAGTTCCATTTTTATCTTCAATTCGAGTAATCATCATTGGTTCTACTCGCAATCCTTTATTTGCAAACATTCCATACGCAGAAACCATTTCATATAATGTTAATTCTACAGCACCTAATGCAATTGCTGGTCCTGGTGGGATTTTATTAGTAATTCCAGCTGCTTTTGCCAATTTAATTACGTTTTGGGGACCAACCATGTCAATTAATCTCGCAGACATTGTGTTTACTGAATTTGCCAATCCCTTTTTTAAGGTCATGGTTCCTTTATAACGTAAAAATGGATTTGATCCAGAATTTGTAGGTGTCCAAGCTTTTGGAATTCCAAATCTACCTTTTGGAATCGTATATAAAGAAATAGGCAGTTCTTCACAAGGAGACATTTTTAATTGATTAATTGCTGTAGCATATACAAATGGTTTAAATGTAGATCCTACTTGTCTTTTTCCTTGTTTTACGTGATCGTATTTAAAGTGTTTATTGTTTATTCCTCCAACCCAAGCTTTTATATGCCCCGTCTGTGGCTCCATAGAAAGTAGGCCAGAGTGTAAAAAGTATTTATAATATCTAATAGAATCTGCTGGAGTCATAATGGTATCAATATCTCCTTTATGAGAAAATATTTTCATTTTCCTTTTACGTTTAAAAGAAGCTTCAATGTCTTTTTCTGCAACACCCTTCCTCTTCATTTCTCTCCATCTATCAGAATTTTTCATGGCACGCCTTAAAATCATCTCTATCTGCTCTGGCTTTATATCATAAAAAGGAGCTGTTTTATTTCTCTTCTGTTCTGCAAAAAAGTAATCTTGAAGATTAGAAACATG
>JAESUF010000217.1 GCA_016763215.1 Flavobacteriaceae bacterium | reverse complement strand
TTGTCAATAGATTCGCCAATAGCAGCCTTTACTAAATAACTTCCTGCTAAGAAAATACTTCCTGTTTTATCAACAATTATTGCTTCATCGCTCATTATAGGTAAGTATGCACCGCCGGCAACACAACTTCCCATTATGGCAGCAATTTGAGTAATTCCCATACTACTCATCACAGCATTATTTCTAAAAATACGTCCGAAATGTTCTTTGTCTGGGAAAATTTCGTCTTGCATTGGTAAGTATACACCAGCACTGTCTACCAAATAAATGATAGGAAGCCTGTTTTCAATAGCAATTTCTTGCGCTCTTAAATTCTTTTTTCCGGTAATAGGAAACCAAGCACCAGCTTTCACTGTAGCATCATTGGCAACAACAATACATTGCTTTTTTTGAACATATCCAATTTTTATAACCACACCACCAGAAGGGCAACCTCCATGTTCTGCGTACATATCTTCACCAGCAAAAGCCCCGATTTCTATACTTTTGGAATTGTTGTCCAATAAGTAATCAATTCGTTCACGAGCAGTGAGTTTCCCTTTCTCATGATGCTTGTCAATACGCTTTTGACCTCCTCCTAATTTTACTTTTGCAAGTCTTGTTCTTAATTCTGAGGCTAAAAGCTTATTGTGGTCTTCGTTTTTATTGAAGTTGATGTCCATTCAAAAATATTTATTGCGAATTTACAAAAGTTTGTGTTTTTAAGAAGGAAGAAGCTAGGTAAACTTTCTTTTAAAACACCATGGAAATATATTCCTTGGAATATAAATATATATTTTGTAACTTTGACCTACGATATTTAGACAAGATAATTAATTATTAAAACATATGAAAAAAGTTATAGCATTTGCAGGAAGTACAAGTAGCACGTCAATTAATAAACAATTAGCCACGTACGCTTCTACCTTATTAGATACTACAGAATCAACCGTGGTTGATATGAATGCATACAAAGCAGCATTGTATAGTAGTGATGAAGAGCAAAAAGGGTTTCCCGAGAATTTAGTAGCTTTTAGCGAAGAGTTAAAAGCCTACGATGGTTTTATTATTTCACTAGCAGAACATAATGGATCGTATGCAGCTGCTTTTAAAAACACATTAGACTGGTTGTCTAGAATTAATAGAAGTATTTTTAATGAGAAACCGGTATTATTAATGGCTGCTTCTCCAGGAGGAAGAGGTGGTGCTTCTGTTTTAGCTTCAGCCGAGGCTTATTTCCCTCATGCTGGTGCTGGTAAGGTAATTAGCTTTTCATTTCCTAAATTCTATGAGAATTTCAAAGAAGGAGCAATTGTCAACCAAGAGTTAAAGAATGCTTTAAAGAAATCTGTACAAGAGTTTCAAGGAAGTTTATAGAACTGATAGACTCCTGTAATCATAGGATTTAACATATATAAAAGATATGTTGAATCCTTTTTCTATATATGTTAAAGTGAATAATTGTATGTTATTATTTACTAAATTCGTGAATTACATTCACGATATTTCAAACAACTTACCATGAAAAAAATTATTTTTTTTATTGCCTTGTTTTTAGGCACAACTCTTGGGTTCTCTCAAGAGACTATTCCAAAGCCTAATTATAGGCTAGCTTCTCGATTTTCACCAACCAAAATAGGAAAGCTTGTGCACTCTACAAGTGTTAGACCAAACTGGTTGAAAAGAGGAAATCGCTTTTGGTACCAATATAAAACGACCAAAGGATCAAAATATTATATAGTAGACGCTGATGCTAAAAAGAGAACAATGCTTTTTGACAATGCGAAAATGGCGAAATGGTTGTCTGAGATTACCAAAGATGCCTATGATGCACAACATTTACCTCGTTTCAGTTTTAAGTTTGTTAAAAATGAAACAGCAATTCGTTTTCGAGTTACTTCTGCTGAGAAAGTTCCAGTAAAAGAAGACGAGAAAGAGGATAAAGAAGAGAATAAGAAGGAAGAGGAAAAGGACAAGAAAAAAGCAAAGAAGAAGAAACCTAAAATGGAGAAAAAGACTTATCATCTTGAGTATCGTTTAGGTGGAAATGGATTGACAATCATTGACAATGATAAAAAGAAGGAAAAGAAATGGCAAAGATGGGCCAATATAGCACCAGATAGTTCAATTGTTTTGTATTCTAAGAATTACAATCTGTACTGGATGGACAAAGAAAACTTCCTGAAAGCAACAAAGGATGAAAAAGCTTCTACTATTGTTGAAAATAAGTGGACTAAAGATGGAGTAGAAAATTATGGATTTGGTGGAGGTTCTAGAGGTCAGAACAATGAAACTAAAGAGAAAGAGAAAGACAAAAGAAAAGGGGTCTATGTGATTTGGTCACGTAATTCTAAAAAGTTTGTGTTTCAAAGAACAGATTCTAGAATGATTAAAGATCTATGGGTTATTAATTCAGTATCAAAGAAGAGACCTACATTAGAGACCTTCAAATACCATATGCCCGGAGAGCAAGAATTTTATAAAAGGGATTTGTTGATATTTGATGTTCCTTCGAAAGACATCATGAAGGTAAAATTAGATACTGTAGCTCAGAAATCGATCTCTGTGTATACAGCACCTAGGAAAAAATCAATAGATAGGGATCAGTTAAATCCAACGCTATTATTATCTAAAAAAGGAAAAGTTTATTTCAGTACGATAAGTAGAGATCGTAAACGTGTGGATATTCATGTAGCCGATATCAATTCTGGAGAAGTGAAGACTTTAATTGAAGAGCATTCAAATGTTTATATTGAGAATAGAGGACATACAATGCAACTATTTAATAATGAGTCAGAAATTTTACATTGGTCTGAACGTGATGGTTGGGGACACTTTTATTTATATAGCTCAGATGGAACCTTAAAACGTCAGGTTACTAACGGTCCTTTTCATGTGAGTAGGTTTGAAGGGATTAATGAAAAAGAACGCACAGTGTACTTTACTGCCAATGGAGTTTCTAAAGGGAGAGATCCTTATTATTCACATCTTTATAAGATTAATTTAAATGGAACGGGAATGAGAGGATTAAATTCGGGAGATTTTAATTCGAATGTAAATGTTTCTGATTCTAAAAAATACTTTGTAAGTAATTTTTCTAGAGTAAATACTGTACCTAAATCTGAATTAAGAAATAGCAATGGAAGTTTGATTATGAAGCTTGAAGAAGCTGATTTATCTGAGTTATTTGCTACTGGATATAAATTTCCAGAACCATTTAAAGTGAAAGCAGATGACGGGATTACAGACATCTATGGTGTAATGTACAAACCTTTTGATTTTGATGAAACTAAAAAATACCCTTTGTTAGAATATGTATATCCTGGGCCTCAAACTGAAGCAGTAAATAAATCATTTT
>JAESUF010000216.1 GCA_016763215.1 Flavobacteriaceae bacterium | reverse complement strand
CTGTGTCTTTTAGATATAATGAAGACCAACCTTTAATTTTAAACAATTTATCCTTCAAGATTAATGAAGGAGAAATGGTCGCTTTTGTCGGAACCTCTGGTTCAGGTAAATCTACCATTATGAGGCTACTTTTAGGGTTTGAAGAACCTGAAGCAGGTTCTATCTACTATGATGACGATGCTTATGACTCCATGAATAAAGATCTGGTACGTAGACAAATAGGAGTTGTATTACAAAATGGTGCATTAATGTCTGGAAGCATTTATAAAAATATTGTTGGTAATTCGGAATTAACACTTGAGGATGCTTGGGAAGCAGCAAGAATGGCTGGAATGGAAGAAGATATTAAACAAATGCCTATGGAAATGCATACGGTTATAAGTGAAGGTGCAGGAACATTTTCAGGCGGACAACGTCAACGATTGATGATTGCTCGAGCTATTGTACATAAGCCCAGGTTATTATTTATGGACGAAGCAACCAGTGCTTTAGATAATAAAACACAAAATATTGTTTCGGAAAGTTTAGATAAACTTCAAGCCACAAGGATTGTAATTGCTCATAGGTTGAGTACGGTTAAAAATGCAGACCGTATTTATGTATTAGATAAGGGAGCAATTGTAGAATCTGGTTCTTTCGAAGAGTTAATGGAAAAAGGGGGGATGTTTTCGAGTTTAGCAAAACGACAAATCGCATAAAAAAGTTAAGATGACCGAAGATGAAAAGTATTTATTTTTAAAAGGGTTCATTCAAAACGAAAGTGCAATTATTGAGCTACTCTTGTATGCAGAAAATAAATTTATTCCTCCAAAAAAAGGTTCTTCCCTCTTAGAAGACACATATATAAATACTTGGGAAGAATACTATCAAGAATCAAAAAAAATAGGCGCTTTTGAAACCTTAAAAAAAAACATCCCCCAATTACAATTCCCTGTTCAAAAAGGAATCTCTAAAACTGAAAACTATATAAATGCGACCTTAAAAGGTAAATCAAAATTGGTTGCGCCTAATTTAATCTTACACCAGTCTGATTTAATTAAACTAGAACTATATAATAGTGATCTAATTGGAAAAGTACCTGTGATTATTGTACCTAATAATGATGACTTTAATAGTATTGTTTGTGCACTTTCTAATAAAAATGAGCCACAAGAATTACCGAAGTCGATGGGAGCCCTATTTATTAGCGGAATAAATAATTGGGGCAGAATACGTCAATTAAAAACTAATTGGTTAAAACAAAATCTAACAGGAAACTGGCATCTATACTTCAAGGAACAAATTCTTCCTAAACCATATTTATTTAAAGATAAATTAATGGTATTGAGTACAAAGGAATATAGTGGGGTTAAGAATGAGGTTATAGAAATCACGGAAGATGCCTGGAGAGATTCATCTCTAATTATTAGAAGAGAACATGAATGTGCACACGTATTCACTTTAAAGTATTACGGTTGTATGGCGAATAATATACACGATGAAATTATTGCAGATTATGCTGGTATTACAAAAGTTTTAGGGCAGTTTAACAAAGAGTGGCTTTTGCACTTCATGGGACTAGAAAACTACCCTGATTATAGAAAGGGAGGTCGTTTAGAAAATTATCAAGGACAAAAAAAGTTATCAAAAGAAGTATTTGAAGGCTTAAAAGAGATTGTTAAAAAAGTGTCGAATACTATTTTCGAGTTTGATAATATGTTAGGAGTAATAAAATCTTCCACCGATAAATTAAATCGAATAAAAAGTATTTGCGAGGTAGATTTAATTACTATGGCTTCTTCAATAGGTGTACAGGAATTGATGATAAAATATAATCGCAAAGAAGTAGCGGCTGTATTATGATAGTAAAAAACGAAAAAATATTAAGTGAAGTAAATATCATTTTAGATCAAATATCTAAAATAATGCAGGTAGAGAGAAGTACTTTTTTTAGTAAATAAGGAATCATCAACCCTAGAGAGCCTAGTGCTCAAGGTGTCAAAGTAATTTGGAGAAAATTGACTAAACTTTTTCCTTTAACGATTTTTCAACATGTACATCCAACTTGTTGATTTGTATTTCTAATTCTTCATAGAGTTTTATTTTTATATCCCTAATACTTTCTAGCAGCCATAAGTAACTGTACAATTCTTTTTTTTCAAAATCTGTCAGTATTATAGGCTGTTTTATCTCAATCAATTGCCCATCCTCATTAAACTCCATAAATTGTGACAACTTGCTATTAAACTTAAAAAAATAATTTTTAAATGCTTGTAATTGTTCATTTTCTCCTTCAATTTTCGCTAGGATATCAAAGTAATAATTATAATAATAGGTTATTCTAACGCGTAATAAATCATCTTTTATAATATCAAGACCTTTTGACTCTAAACCTTTATATCCAGTAGTATTGGCAGTAAATAAAAAGTCTGAAAATGTAACTATATATGTAGCTCTTATAGAGTCTTGATTTACAGTTTTATTCTCAATCAAATCCCTCATATAAGCACATGCCTTTTTAGCAATAACATTACCTTGTTTGTTGTATCTAATAACGAACAAGTCATTTTTAATACCATTACTCACTTCTTTTAAAATACCAATCTCAGCATCTTTATCTCTTTGGTTTTGATTCCAGTTATTTAATCCAAAAGCAGAAACTACAGCAATAAAAATAGATAATGTTTCAAAAAGATATTTTTTCCAACTAAAGGTTTTGTAATTAAAAATAGTGTACTTCATAATTGGACGTTTTTATCAGTCTTTTTGGCGTTTTTGTCCCTAATCTAAAAAATACCTTTACGTTACATCAGTATAAAGAATATAAAACAAATATCATGGAACGTACAAAAGAACAAAAATTATTTCAAACCATTGTGAAAAGAGCTTGGGAAGACAATGCCTTTAAACAAGAGTTAATTGCTAGCCCTTTAAATGCTATTGAAAACTTAACTGGAGAACGTATAAAGCTACCAGAAGGTAAAACGATTGTAGTTCGAGATCAAACAAACGAATCGGTAGTTTATATTAACATTCCTGCAGAGGCAAATATGGATGATATGGAATTGAATGAAGAACAATTAGAAATTATTGCAGGTGGAGGATCACTTCCAGGTGCCGTATTACAAAATTCAACAGATCCTCTTAATGGATTAGTTGGGGGTTAAAAAGTGTTGTCGAACTATGTTGGTAGCTCAAAATATATATTACTCAAAAAAAGAGAAACGAAATTTAATTACGTTTCTCTTTTTTGTTATAATATCTTCTCTTCTAAACGGACAAATTAAAATAGATACAAATAGTTCCAAGAGCTATGCTGACAGTCTTTTATTAGTTAGCAAAGACGAAGTTAAAAAAAGAAATTTTGAAAAAGCTCTTTCTTCAGTTGAGAAAAGTATGGCAGCTTTTAAAGATCTTAAAAATGATAAATCTATTGGTGATTGCTATAATCAAATTGCTACGATTAACTACTATCAAGGAGAGTATTGCGAAGCATTAACCTATTTTGAAAATAGCAGATTGTATTTTGAGAAGGCAAACTTTATTAAGGGAGTCGCTTCAACTACCAATAACAAAGGTGCTATATATTACTATCTAGGCAATTACTCCAAGGCTTTAGATAATTATAAAAAAGCGATGAGGCTACATGAGGGTATGAAAAATGAAGCCCAAATAGCAGGAACTACTCAGAATGTTGGAAATATATATTTGATACTTAATGATTTTATGAATGCTAAAAAGCATTTCGAAATCGCTGAAAAAATATATAGGAAAATAGCCAATGAAAAAGCACTAGCATTGGTTTTAAGTAGCATTGGAAACGTTTATATGAAAGAAGGAAATTATGAAGTAGCCTTAAATAATTTTGAAACATCCTTAAAGTTAGCTACTGAAAATGATGAAAAAGAAGTACAAACAGAAGTACTTTTCAATCTAGGCAGATTATATGAAGGGAAAAAAAGATATTCAGAATCAGTAGCGTTTTATAATCAATCGCTAAAAATCTCTAAAGAAATAAAAAGTAAGTTTCATGAAAGCTCTTCACTTATAGCACTAGGAGTCATTCAATTGAAGTTGAATAAAAAAAATCAAGCTATAAAAAATTGTAAAAAAGGCTTAGAAATAGCGAAAAAAATAAATGTGATTTCTGTACAAAAAGGAGCATGTGAATGTTTGTATGATTCCTATAAATCTTTAAAACTGTACAGCAAAGCTTTATTATATAATGAGCAAATGCATATGCTTAAAGATAGTTTGAACTTAAAACAAGCTACTGATAAAATACTAAACATGGAATTTGAAAAAGAAATGTTTTTAGATAGCATCACTCATGTAAAAAAAGAACGAAAAATCGAATTAGCTCATCAACAAGTTGTAGAGAAAAAAGAAAAACAACGAAATATTTTTATCCTTGCAGGTTGCTTTGCACTTATTATTGCTGGAAGCATTTTTAGCAGATTAAATTTTGTTAAAAAATCTAAAGCAAGGTTACAAATTGAAAAAGATCGATCTGAGCATTTATTATTAAATATCCTTCCAGAAGAAATAGCCGAAGAATTAAAAGAAAAAGGATTCGTTGATGCCCAAGATTTCGAAACCGCAACAATATTATTTACAGATTTTAAATCATTTACAGAAACCGCTTCTCAATTAACCCCTCAAGCGTTAGTAGAAGAAATTAATGAATGCTTTAAAACATTCGATAGAATTATAGAACATTATAACATTGAAAAAATAAAAACCATTGGTGATGCTTATATGGCAGCAGGAGGCCTCCCTAAACCAGATATAAATGCTGTTAAAAATACCATTTTAGCGGCTATAAATATGCAAGACTTTGTTAGTAAAAGAAAACGAAAAAATAATGCACAAAACAAACCTGCATTTGAAATGCGTGTTGGTATTCATGTTGGACCTATAGTAGCAGGTATTGTTGGTGTGAAAAAATTTCAATACGATATTTGGGGAGATACTGTTAATACTGCAAGCCGAATGGAAAGTAATAGTATCGTTGGTAAGGTAAATATAAGTCAAGACACCTATGTATTAGTTAAGGAAGAAGACGATTTATCATTTGAATATCGTGGTAAAATTGCAGTAAAAGGCAAAGGAAAACTAGAGATGTACTTTGTGTACTTAAATCAAAATGTCATTCCGAACCAATATGAGGTTTCTTTGAATGAAACGAAACTAGATGTATAAATTCAAGTACAATTGACACCTCTAAAATAAAAGGCATCTAAATTCATTTTCTCAATAAATAGGACTCTTTTATCTAAAAAACTAAAAGAAACAGTTTTGTCGGTTTTTATGGCATTTCTATCATTAATCTAAAAAATATCTTTACGACATAGTTAAACAAAAAAACTAATAATCTAATTATGGAATTCACAAACGAGCAAAAAAAATCTCAAGAATTATTGCAAAAAATACTACACAAAGCATGGGAAAATGAAGTCTTTAAAAAAGAATTACTAGTTAATCCAATAGATGCTATTGAAAAAGCTACTGGAGAAAGAGTGAACTTACCTAAAGGAAAAACATTAGTAGTTCGTGACCAAACAGATACGTCAATTATTTACATCAATATTCCTGCCGAATCTAGTTTGGAGGACATGGAGTTAAATGAAGAGCAACTTGAAGCCATCGCAGGTGGTGGTGGAATTGTTTGGCCGACAATTATATTACCCGTAGATCCTGATAAGGATGGGTATAAATAAGAATAATTAAACAAATATATTAACTATTTAAATTTAACAATTATGGAATTTACAAAAGAACAAAAACTGTATCAACAAGTAGTGCAAAAAGCTTGGGAAGATACCGTTTTTAAAGATGAATTAATAGCGAATCCAGTTTCAGCTATTGAGAAACTAATAGGAGAGAAATTAAATATCTCTGAAGGGAAAACATTGGTAGTACGTGACCAAACAAATGAGGGGACTGTTTATATTAACATTCCAGCTATGCCAGAAGTAGATGTAGAACTGAATGAAGAAGAATTGGAAAAAGTTGCTGGTGGATGTCAGCATGGAGATTCAGGGACATTTACTGTTATTACATTCCCTCAATTCCCTCAAAT
>JAESUF010000215.1 GCA_016763215.1 Flavobacteriaceae bacterium | reverse complement strand
GTTAAAATTACCACAAACAATATTGTTTGTCCTAACGTTATTGAATACTAATGAAGACAGATTTTCATTTACATAACAAAACAATATTAGTTACCGGGGCAACAGGCGGAATTGGGTCTGCAATTGCCTTAGGGATTGCAAAAATGGGAGCAACCGTTATTGTTACTGGTAGAAATATAGAAAAACTCACGAGTTTAGTTACTTCATTAGAAGGCGAGCATCATAAAATGATTGTTTCAGATTTAGTAGATGAAACCTCAAGAAAATTACTCGTCTCCGAACTAACGCAGTTAGATGGAATTGTACATGCTTCTGGAATGGTTTTTCCATACCCTATAAAATATCTCAATCAAAAAAAAATAGACGAGACATTAACTATTAATTACGAAGCACCCGTTTTATTAATGTCAGAAATTACCTCACAAAGAAAGCTGAACAACAACGCATCCATCGTTTTCTTATCATCAATCTCTGGACAACACCCACACAAAGGAGGTGCCATTTATGCTGGTTCTAAAGCAGCTTTAGAGGCTTTTAGCAAGGTCTTATCTTTAGAATTACAGCACAAAAAAATTCGATCTAATTGCATTTCTCCTGCAATGGTAAAAACAGCCATGTATGAAATAGCAGAACAAAATATGTCTAAGGAGGAGATGGACAATCATATCAAACAATACCCATTAGGTGTTGGTTATCCAGAAGATGTTTCCAATGCTGTTGTTTTCTTATTATCGAAGGCTTCTCGTTGGATTACAGGGCAGAATATAATTTTAGACGGTGGGTTTTTATTAGGATAAAATATGGTTCCTGAAATTTCTATAGTAATTCCAGTTTATAACAGTCAAGAAAGTTTAGAAGAATGTTATAAAAACCTCAAAGAAGAACTACATGATGTTTCATTTGAAATTGTATTTGTAGATGATGCTTCAAGTGATAAAAGTTGGGCTGTTTTAGAGAAATTGAAGAAGACCGGGAATAAGCGAGTACAAATTATTCAGTTAGAAGAGAATATAGGGCAACACAGAGCAACCCTTGTCGGTTTTAAATATTGTTCTGGAGCTATATTGATTACTTTGGATGATGATTTACAACAAGCTCCTTCTGAATTAAAAAAATTACTACACGCCTATTCGAAAAAAAAGAGTGATGTAGTTTATGGAATAAACCAAAGTAATAAATCACATTCATTCTTTAGAAACACCATTCGTTTTATTATAAAATCTACGACCAAATTTTTTACTACTCATAAGAACAACAAAGGCTCTTCTTTTAGGTTGCTATCAAAGGATATGGGTACTAAGTTAGTACAACATGTCAATGAATTTGTATTTATAGAAGAAGAAATTCATCAATATACCAAATGTATCGATTTTGTTGAAATACAACACAAAGAAAGAATACATGGTAAATCTACCTATACTTTCAGAAAATTATTCAAGCTATTTGTAGATATATTAACGAAGTATTGTATGCCAAGAATTAAGCAAGTACTCCTTTTTACTTTTAGCGTTTTATTGCTAACTATAGTTGCTTTAAGTAACGGACTAATTGAAGTAAGCACTCCCTTTTCATTATTAAAAATAGTGATGTTGCTTGGAGCAATCCCATTTGTGCTTTTTTGCGCCTTTGCCTTTAGTATCTGTGTATATTGTCAGTTTAACTTGCAACAATTAAAAACAGCGATCATCCCTTATAAAATAAAACAGCAACTATGATTATTAGTGGTTACGGAATTCGTTTGCATCGCCTTAAGAATGAAGAAGATATTGAACTATTAAGAAAATGGAGAAACTCATCTCGTATACATCAGTTTATGGAGTTTCGAAATCAAATATCAAAAAAGCAACAAACAACATGGTTTCAATCAATTGATAACATACATAACAATTATATGCTGATTGAATATGAAGGAAAAAAAATAGGAATGATTCATGGAGCTGGCATTGATTGGGATAAAAAAAGCACTGCTTCTGGCGGGATTTTTATTTGGGATGAATCCTATTGGATGACAAAGGTTCCAACCTCTGCAGCGATCTTAATGACCGATATGTCAACCCTTTTAGGATTAGAAAAAACATTTATAAAAATTTTAAAAACAAATAAAAATGCAATTCTATTTAACAAATCCTTGGGCTATGAAATACTTACAAAAGAAGAGGAAACAGGTGGTCTACATTATGTATTAGACCAGACCAAATACTTGGTTAAAAGAAAGAAAATAATAAAAAATCTATTACCTGAATACTGTCCCGTTCAATTGAATATTGAATTTAATGCCAATAATAACATTGATTTATTTTATTACCAGAATATTGATACCAAACCACAAATAGCTAATTTAGAAATCACATTGATTGAACAAAAAGAGTAATTGTACAAAAAGAATAACAGCGAACTACAAACTAATGTAGTTTCAATTTATTTAAAATAGTTTTAGCTGTAAGGGCCACTGGTTTTAGAACGAATACTATTATAATAAGCAACCTTCTATTTGCTTTTTTTGGTAGAATAGTAAATAAAAGAGAGACTTTTTGTAAAAACAATGATGTTAGTACAGTCCCAACAATTTTTGTTTGTTCGTGAATATATTCTTCTCTGATTATATCAAATAAAAACACATATCGATCTCCATCAGAAAAATTAAATGCTTCATGATTGTGAGCATCACAAAAAGCAAATAACTCACCTTCTTTCCATGGTTTTTTTTCTGATTTAACTCGAAAACCAGTATTCGGTAATCCAGAGGGGATAATTAACCCTAAATGACATCTGTAATAACCATTACAATCTCCATTATGGGGTTTTATGTTTGCACCAGCTTCTAGCTTATTAAAAGAAGCTGAAACTAAGTTTGGAATTTGGTTGATTATTGCTGTTGTTTTTGGAAATTTTTTTTGATTAGCATGTTTATTGACTTCCCAAAATTTGAGTCCGATGGTCTTCCAAGCTTCTTTTTTAGAAGCTAACGTTTTATTAAAGTAAGGTGAATAGTCTTTTTTATGTTCCTTAAGGTGATTTTGAAATTCAGTCAAAATAGTAGCTTGGTTCTCTAGTATTGTATTGACCCATTTTTTATTTTTAACATCAAAAAAAGCGGGTTCTTTTCCTGAATATTCAGTAGTATCAAATAGAGAGAACCATGATTTTTCCATGATTAATTATTTCGTTCAATTAAAAAATTTCCAATAAAAACGGCATCTATTTTACTATTAAAAAAAACTGACATTACATCATTAATGTTGTGAGCTATTGGTTTCCCCATTACGTTATAGCTTGTATTTACAATAACAGGAACTCCAGATAATTTATAAAACTCACTTATTAAAGTATGATATTTAGAATTCATTTCCTCGGTAACAGATTGTAATCTACCTGTCCCATCTTCATGTACAACTGCAGGAACTTTATCTCTTACGCTGTCTTTAAAAGTTAATGTTTTTTCCATATAAGGCGTAAATGAATATTTCTCAAAATAGTCATTGCCATATTCATTTAAAATAGAAGGAGCAAAAGGCCGATATCCCTCTCTAAATTTTACAACAGCATTTATTCGATTTTTATTTTCAGCATAACAAGGGTTCGCTAAAATGGATCTGTTACCAAGTGATCTTGGACCAAATTCCGCTTTCCCTTGAATCCACCCAATAATTTTATTCTCATGCAATAGTTTCGCTGCAGCTTGTTCTGGATTTTCAACCTTTTTAAAAGGTAAGCCACTTAATTCAGTGTATTTTTCAATTTCAGAGTCCTTTATTTCTGTCCCAGTAAAAGGAGATCTATAACTTTTGTTTATTTTAGGAAAATGACCATTTGTTTTTTTATACGCTAAGTATGCTGCCCCAATTGCATTCCCGTCATCTGCAGGAGCATTAGGGACAATGACTTTTTTAAAGATCCCTGATTCACTAAGAGACCCTAAGGCTAAAGAGTTTAAAGCGGTTCCGCCAGATACTAATATTTGAGTTCTATTAGGTAACAGTTTTTTACAATATTTAACGAGGTGGATTAAATACTCTTCAAATAAGAACTGACCAGTTTTAGCAATATCTTCTTTCGAAATTGATTTTTCTTCAACCAATTGATATAAAATCTTTAATTTTGGAGTTAGTATTAACTTAGAAGTATAAAACTTATTACCTTTTACAATAAATATTTTTTTAAGTGCATCATATAGCTCTTCGTTCAATTTGCCATAAGCAGATAAACCCATCACTTTCCACTCTTCCCCTTTTAACATGTCGTAACCTGTTAACATTGTTATGATGCTGTAGAAGTCTCCTAAACTAAATTTCGATTTAAACTCTTTTATAATTTTAACTCGTTCATTATTCTCGATTTCAAAAATTGAAATAGACCCCTTCTCGCCTTTTCCATCTATAACAAGGCCAATCGTTGGCTCGGTAATTTCAGTTACACTTAAGGCATTTACGATGTGTGTGGTATGATGATTAAAATTTAATTTTTTAAGGTTCACCTCATCTAATTTAAGTACATCTTTAATGTAAAAAAAAGTACCAATACCATTTGAGTTACAGCTTGAATGTGCCCTGTTTGCTATATAAAAAAAGCTTGAAGGGATTTTTTTCATCAGGTATTTAACATAAAATAAATTGCTGTACGGGTTGAAAAAATCAAGAAAAGAAAAAAATTTTCCAATATTTTTAAACCCTTTCGACCAAGCTGTTCCAATAACAATATCTTCTGCTTTATAGTTAATAGATTTTAAGGCGTGTTCAATAAAAAAATCAGCATCAGAATTTACTCCAAGAGCTCTTTTATATTGCAAGAACCGCTCTACTGATTCACAATAAATAATTTCTCCTTTATGATTTAAGATACAAATTGCAGGATCATGAAAAGTATCATTTAATCCAATGTAAATAGTATTTTTCAAAACGTGTTTTTTAAACTTAATTTCATCAATTTGTTATACAAGAAAGATTTTTTTGGTTATATTATTAAATAACGACTAAACGTACCCATTGTGCATTTAATATAATCGCAGATCAAACAGCTAAATACATGAGTAACTTTACAACAAATAACGATAAAATTTTAGAGACATTCCAATCTATAACAAGGAAAGATATTTTCTAACTCAAAATCGCACACTTCAACTTAAAGACATTTAATTAATAGCAATAAGTTCAAATTTGATAGAGATAATCACAAATTGAATGTCAATAATCTCTCTTAAATGAACAACGGGATAAACGTAGATACATGTTAAACAACTCGAAAATTAACTCACAGAACTCTTAATTTTTTTCACACCTCTTTCTTTTTTAATCTCCTTTAATTTACCTGTCTCTGCTAGATGAAGTAGATTCACATCGGAATAATTATTCCATGTTTTCCAAAAAGGAGGATGAAAGGCAAATAATTCTAAGAAGAAGTACAACGGTGTTCTAGCAAAGGTTTTTAAGGGCGTAAAATATCGGTATCCAACACCTATGCTTTCTGTTGGATTTTGAACACAATGCCACGTATAAGGCGGATTGTAAAAAACATCTCCAGCCGTTAAATGAACCTCATATCTGTCTATGTATTTGTATAGTTTATAGTCGTCAAAATTATTTTTAAAAGGATTAAAATCGACCCCATTTCTTATGGGTGCACTTCTATAAAAATTTCGAGCAGGAGCAGGGTCAATCACACAAGTATAATCTACGGGGTATAAAAACCACCTTTTTTCACCATGACTTTGGAAAAATATATTGTGAGAACTTGCATTATGTATAGGTGTAAACC
Source organism: Flavobacteriaceae bacterium (assembly GCA_016763215.1). The sequence continues at coordinate 510 of JAESUF010000215.1, read as the reverse complement.
CTCCTGGAGGACTTAAAAAAACATGAAAAGCTTCCCCATAATTACCCTTCAGTTTTCGGTTTCGAATCCATTCATAATCAAAATCCAATAAGTGTTCGGGATGTTTTTCTAACAAGGGATAGAAACGATAATATTTATTAACCCCTTTTTTCATTTGATCAATGACTTTTCCTAACGTTGTGCTTTCATATCCTTTCGCAATATCTGTTTGATCCATGAAAATAATCTCATCATCGCCATGCAAGTCTTTAAAATAATCTAAAGACCATTCCTTAACACATTTCCAATCTTTAGCGGCACTGTCTAAAATAACAGGAATTCCTTTTTTAACATATTTTTGGAGAAACTCTTGTTCAGAAATATTTTGAACCCGATCTATTTGATATGTTGTTCCTTCTCCACTACTCTTTAAGTAATGCTCTAATTTTCTATAAAAACGAGTTCTACTTTTTCTGGTCAATTTAAAAAACAATTTCCGCCCTAGAAAATGATCAAAAAATTGATAAAATC
>JAESUF010000214.1 GCA_016763215.1 Flavobacteriaceae bacterium | reverse complement strand
CGGCAATAAAAAGAAGAATAAGCATTGTAGAAATTAGTTTTTGTCTTTGAATTTTGACGAAACTATGTACTCATACTTACTTATTTTTAAATAAAAAAGCCTTTCTAATTTATAGAAAGGCTTTTTTATTTAAAAATAAGTAAGTATGAGTACATAGTTACGTCAAAATTCAAAGACAAAAACTAATTTCTACAATGCTTATTCTTCTTTTTATTGCCGCTTGTTTTTTAGCGTACAGCAATGGTGCAAATGACAACTTCAAAGGAGTTGCTACTTTATTTGGTTCTGGAACCACTAATTATAAAAAAGCCATTAATTGGGCCACAATCACAACATTCACTGGAGCGGTTACTGCTATTTTTTTAGCAGACGAATTGGTTAAAAACTTTTCTGGAAAAGGGCTGGTTCCTAATGAACTGATTCAAGCACCTACCTTTGCTATTGCTATTGCATTAGGAGCCGCTTTCACAGTCTTTTTTGCAACCAAGATAGGAATGCCCATCTCTACAACTCATAGTTTGGTTGGAGCTCTTTTTGGAGCAGGTGTGATGGCTGTAGGTTCTGAGTTTAATTTTGAAAAACTTGGAAATACTTTTTTAATGCCATTGTTTGTAAGTCCTCTAATGGCTGCTATTTTAAGTTTAATTGCTTATTTAATCTTCAAGTTTTTACGAAAACAATTTCCGAGTTTACTTAAAGAGAATCCAACTTTTCTAGGAATCTCTACTCACAAAATTTTAGATTCCTTGCACTATCTAAGTTCAGGTGTAGTCAGTTTTGCAAGAGGACTGAATGACACCCCAAAAATTGTAGGATTACTGCTTATTTTGAATGCCATAGATATTGAATGGAGTATGGTTTCTATTGCTATTGTGATGGCTCTTGGTGGGCTTTTCAACGCGAAAAAAGTGGGAGAAACCATGAGTAAGAAAATAACAAAAATGAATGCTGGCCAAGGATTTACAGCAAATATGATTACTGGGGTATTGGTTACAACAGCGAGTGTTCATGGCCTACCAGTATCTACTACACATGTTTCTGTAGGTTCTTTATTTGGCATTGGAACTGCAACTAAAAAGGCCGATTATAAAATGATTGCTAAGATTGTTCTGTCATGGGTACTTACGTTACCTATTGCAGCTATTATAAGTGGGGTTGTTTTTAAAATTCTTGAGAGTATTTCATAATAAAAAGTGTACAATACTACTTGGCAAAGAATCCAATAAATAGAAAAATATAGGTTTTCATTTTACTGAAAAAACCTCGGACAAAAACATTGAAATGTCAATTAAAAATACTGCCCAATCCCAAAAACAAATCCTTGTGTTCCGTTTTTGGTAATACCATATCCATAATCGATTCGGAAAACAGCATTGTATATTTTTTTATGGATAAACCGGAGTCCTAGCCCTGGATACACACGAATGTTATCCTCCTTACTGAAATCACCAAAATCACCGCCTGGGTTCCTCCATGAACCTGCATCAATAAATACATTTCCCTGAATAGTCATATTGTTCTTTTTATAGAGAATTTGCCTGTATTCAGTATTTAATAGAATAACTCCCGTACCTCGGTCAATGACATTTCCTACCCCTCGAATGTTCACATTATTATCTACTGAAAAAGGAGCAAAAGGAGACTCATCATTAGTCGCAAAACCAACTCGTAATCGGTTTGCCCAATTCCCTTTTTCGCCAATACGTTTGTAATAAAAAAAATCATTCCACCAGATAGAAAAATTAGGCAGTTCGTTTCCTTGCGCTTTTACATATTGAAAATTGAAGGTACTTCGAAAACCCGATACGCTCTCATAGTAATAATCCAACGCATTGTATTCATATATGAATTTAATCAGTGATTTGTCTACTATTAACTCTTGAGGAACATTGGGGTTTGTAGCTCCAAACTTGTATTGATAATCCTCTGTAAAAAGATTGAGTCCAAACTCAATCCTATTTTTAAAATTGAATTGATATAAGCCTAATAATTCATAGGAGGTATTGCTGTATTTATAATCTGCCGTAGCATCATCGAAAAAAACAGGCTCTTGTGTTGTTAATTTCTGATAGTTGAATGACAAACCCAACTTTCTACTGAATAAAAAAGGTGCTCTAAAATTAAATGCATGAGAATTGTAAATATCATGCTGAAAAAAGCCTCCAATGGTCATACTACGCCCAAAAAGATTAAATTCTTGCAGCCCTATTCTATAAGCAAACTCATCATTATTTGTTGTATAAAAATTCGCAAAAGGTATAATGGTGAAATTTTCTTCAATAGTTATAAAAATATTGTAGTGATCATCATGAGAATGGAAAATCTGAAAATAAGCATGTGAAATAGCAGGCAATCTTTTCAATCTCGCAATGTCATTCTTTAGAAGCGTAGAATCAATCGCTTGTCCAACTTTAGACTCCAAAATACTTTTAACAAAAGATGTTTTTGTTTTTTTTGCGCCTTGAATTTTTATATCATAGATCGTCTGTTCTTGACCATAGGATTGAAGCATCGCGCATATCAAAAAACAGAAAAGAGAGAATTTTAACTTCATTATTAAACAATAAAAGAGTTTACCACAACTAAATTAACCAAATTTACTGTGAACACTAAGAAATTATATGGTTGTTTAAAATTAAGATCATAGGAGGAACTTCTTTTACTATGCAATCCTATTAGAAAAACTGTTGTGGTACTGAAACGACTAATACAAAAAGTAAAAAGAAGAAATCTTAATTCGCATACAGCTTTTTCAATAAAACTTCAGCAGGTTTGTTTTGTGGTGTAAATCGATTGTTATTTTCACCTCCTACACGGTCGTGTCTATGGTACCACTTCCATACAAAGCCTCCAGCAAACCAATCTTCATTCCAAAACTGATTGTAAATTGCTTGCAATCCATTCGTTTGAGCTTCTAAGTTTATAGCCCCAGAAACTCTTTTAGAATCCCATGGTTCCTTTCCTGTAAAATCAAGACTTCTATAACCATATTCAGTAAATAGCACCTTTTTATTAAATTTAGATTGAATCTTTTGAATTTCTTTTTTATGAGTTTTCCACCCTTTCTCAAATTGTTGAACAGTCGGTGTTTTTTTATCTGATAAAGGAAAATAAGCATCAACTCCTATATAATCTAATTGATTCCAGAAAGTAACACGTTTAAACTCATCCCAATTGGCGGCATACGTTAGTTTTCCTTTGTAAATTTTTTTGATTTCTTGAATTAAATTCTTCCAATACTTCGGCCTGTTCGCTACAAACTTCTCCAATTCAGTACCAATGCAAAAAATATCAGCTTTGATCTCTTGGGCAGTTTCAGCATACATTAAAATAAACTCTTGGTATGAATCTTCTAAGGCTTTCCATTTCTCTTCAGTATCCATGGTTATAAACCCCGTATAGTCACCTCTACTAACCCAAATCTGAGGCTTTATCATAATCTTTACGCCTTTTTTTTGCAATGCTTTGGCATATTGTTTAATGCCTCGTTCTCGTTCTCCAAACCATTGACCTCTTGTATTAAAACGGATTTCTGGCGAAGACAGTTCTTTAATAAAACCGAAAGGCATTAAAGCCGTGTAATTAGCATTCACATTAACAACTGGGTTAATATGTGTACTAGTAATACTGTCTCTGGAAGAAACAAAACTAACTCCGTTAATTTTCTGAGCATTCCCAATAAAAGAAATGCTCAACAAAAAAAAGGATAAAAAAAAGAGTCTAAGTGTTTTCATAATTAGGCTCTAAATTAGAGAAATTCATTAAAACAAGGCTCTTAAACCAATGTTAAATGTTTGACCTAAGCCCGTATTGTTTCCTCTTATAAAATTAGTATACAAGGTTTCAATATTCAATACTTTACTTATCTGGTATTTTGCACCTCCACCGATTGCAGTAAAATCTTGTGCAAAATCATTTCCTAAATCAATTCTTTGTGCATGTTGTGCCAAAGCTAAAATGGTAAACTTCTTACTTGGGAAGTAGCTCAAGAAAATACCCGGAATAATATTCCAACTATTATTTGCAAAACTCTCCGATTTCTTTCCAAAGTTAAATTCAGAATTCAATTCTGTAAACAATTGCCAATCACCACTTGGAAAGGTGTAATCATAAAAGAAACTATTTTGAAATATAAATCCTTTCTGATCTAAAAAGATCCCATTCTCTGTTTCATTATCTACTAATGGAATATGAATTGCTGTTTGAACCGTAAAGTTTTTAATTTTCTTAAATGGATTGTACTTAATTGCCGGTGCAAAAGAAGTTAAGCCTGATCTTTCCGTAATACCATCATTACCAAAACTCAATGCAGCTAGTGCTTTTCTCCCTCCTATTACATTAGATCTAAACTCTAATAACAAACCAATATTAAGAGCGTTATTTTCAGAAACACCTGTAAAAACAGCTACCGAAGATGTAAAAAATGTTTGTCTTGGTTCTTTTCCACTAGTGAATGTGCTTTTTGTTTGTGTATAAAGATTGTTAAACCATTTGATGTCCCACTGACCTTTATTTAATAATTTTGAAGGTGTGTAGGTTTGAATGTTGCTTTTTGTATCTGCTCCCCCATCATCCTGAGAAAACCCATGGTAACTAATTAATAATAAAGCAATTAATAATATTCGTTTCATAATGTATGGTATTGTGTGAAATTTTAATTCGTAATCGTGATATACGTCGAGGATATTTTTAATTACTTTCAAAAAAATACTATTTATATCCATTCTAAACTAGAAAGAGTCTTTAAGAAATTCTTATTAACTTCGACAGATACCACAACTATATATAAAACTATGGAGCACATCGTTATCATTGGAAATGGAATTTCAGGAGTTACAACCGCAAGGCATATTCGCAAGAACTCCGACAAAGAAATTACCATTGTTTCTGCAGAAACAGATTATTTTTTCTCACGTACCGCTCTTATGTATGTTTACATGGGACATCAAAAATTTGAACATACACAACCTTACGAATCTTGGTTTTGGAAAAAGAACAGAATCAATTTGAAAAAAGGGTTTGTTAACGATATTGATACAAGTAACAAGCAATTAAATTTTTCAAATGGAGATGTATTATCTTTTGATAAATTGGTAATTGCTACGGGTTCTAAACCTAATAAGTTTGGGTGGCCAGGTCAAGATCTTAAAGGTGTAATGGGAATGTATCACAAACAAGATTTAGACAATTTAGAAGTTCACGCACCTAATAATAAAGCATGTAAAAGGGCTGTGATT